>JAFTZC010000023.1 GCA_017461065.1 Clostridia bacterium
CCTGCTGCTTCGCTGTCGATGATTGAAACGTTATAGGTGGTGGTGCCGTCCTTTTCCATCTTAACAAGGTCAGCGTGGCAAGTAGCACCAAGGCCGTATACTTCTGCGTAATATACGTCGTAAGGTGCAACTAAAGTTGCAACGCCGTTTGCATCAAAGTCAGCGTTTGCATAGCCTTCGGTTGATGCAACGTAAACTTCTTCAAAAAGTCTATTTAGAAGTCTGATGCTAACTCCGTCAAAGCCGTATTCCGAGTTGGTTCTCGTAGCGTTAAAGGTATAGGTTACTTCTGACTTGATTACGAACGAAGTGCTAACGCTACTTGCGGTAATTTCTTGCATACCTTCTTCGTGGCGTACCCAAGTATAGGTAGGATTGTTATCCTTGTGAGCTGCCTTGAAGTAGTAAACGTCAACGGGAAGAACAAATTCTACTTTGCCGTCGGCATCGCTTATTGCGCTGGTTACAAAGCTGTCGTCAGCATCACGATAGATATCAACCTTGATATCTTTTATCTTAGAACCAAAAAGGTCACCGACTGTTACGGTGACCACGTTGAGTTTGTCAACTACGATTTGGATTTCGTTGTTAGTGTTAAAGTTGGTGTACTTTGCATAATCCATAATTGAACCATCGTTTAGCTTTCCACCATTTTGAAGGGAGTAACCATTAGGAAGTGAGTTGATAGATACATATGCGTTGGTTACTTCTTCGGTTGCAAGGATGGTTGCCTTACCAAGCTTAGAGGTTGCTTTTGGAGTTTTGCAGATAGAGCCAAAGCAAAGTTGTACGAGTGCGCCTTCTACGGGAGCGCCTGCATTGTCAACGACGGTGATAACGTATTCGTTTTGCTTGATAGCGTCATCGTAAACGTAGCTCTTGGTGTCTTCGTAAGTGAAGGGGCCGGTTTCGTCGATAATATACTTGCTTGACCAATCAACGATTTCTGCTTGTACCAAAATGGCATCTTTGGCAAGATTTGCGGTTGCAACGCCGGTTGCATCGGTAGTTGCGCTAACGGGATTTTTGCCGTTTACCGTAAACTCGATGATTGCATCGGGAACGCCTGCGCCGTTTTGGTCTTTTAGCGTAAAGGTATAGGTCTCGGTGTTAGCGGGGGTATCGGTGTTGCCGCCGTTACCACCATCGTTGCCGCCGTCAACGGGAGACATATCGGCTTCACAGTTGTCGCACTTAAGGTCGTTGTTCTCATCGATATGCTCGGTGCATTCGTCGTTACAAGCAATTAGCGTAACGGACATAGCAACGATAAGCATAACGCCAAGAATTATTGAGAGCATTCTTGATTTTTTCATTTAACGTCACTCCTAATTAAATTTGTGAATAAGTTTATTATAATATAAAAAGTTTATATGTCAAGATTTTATAAGGAAAAAGACATATTTTGGTTGGTTATTCGGCAATATAACAAACTGCAAACATCCAAGCGTATTCTGCGTTGATAGTTTGAAGTGTTTCGCCAAAAATGTTGCCGTTTTCACTCCACCAGCCGTTATAA
This sequence comes from Clostridia bacterium, assembly GCA_017461065.1. GTDB lineage: Bacteria > Bacillota > Clostridia > Christensenellales > DTU072 > Stercoripulliclostridium_A. The sequence continues at coordinate 1,520 of JAFTZC010000023.1, forward strand.
TCGCCGTAATCCTTGATACCTGCCATCAAGCTTTCGGTTAGGTAGTAGGTACCTGCTTTGTTCACAGGATTGTCTTCGTTATCAACTGCGTTTACCTTCTCTAAGCAAGCGTTAAGGTGGTCGGTGTAGTCGATTTTACTAATAACGTTTTGGTCACTATCAAGTCTTTCTACTCTAAACGGTCCGTTGCTTACAAGACCTTCAAACGAGAAGAGATTGCCTTCACTTGAGTTTGCATCGGGTAGCGTTGCGGGGGTGTACTTGAGTTGAACGTAAAGCACTGCGCCGTCAGCTGAATTTAGGTGATATAAGCCGTCTTCTTGGTTGTAAACTGCCCTATCGGTGCCATCAAGCTTAACGTAGGTGAAGCTATCCTTGGTGAGCTTGTCGCCAAACGTTACTTGACCGGGAAGAGTGCTGTTGCTTACCGTCCAAGGTACGTCGTAGTGAGAAAGTGGGGTTTCGGCAGTCTTTTCAATCTTTAGAGTGCCACTACCTGCTACCGCGTTAGCCTTGATACCAAGTACGTAAGGGGTGCTTTCTTCCCTAAACTCGGCGGGATTTGCAAGGTTAAAGCTATAAATGGTAACCTTAATGCTTTCGTCGCTGATTCTATCTTCTTCATCGGTGATATCGTGGGCTTGTACGTAACCGGTGATGCCGTGTTGGGTGAGTTTAACACCTACTTCCGATTGGAAAGTGATGGTATATACGCCGGTATACTTGGGTAGCCATACTACAGGCATCATCTTGGAAGTATTTACATCGATATTATAGGAGCCTTCGCCCGAAATCAAGTAAGCTTCCACTGAGCCGGGAGTACCTGCGTCAACGTCCACGAAGCCGTCGGTTGAGCCCATCATATAAATGGTTTGTTGGCTTGAAATGGATGGAGATGCTTCAATAACCAAATTTCTATTTGTGGAAGATAGCTCGAGTGCGCTTTCATCATAAATAAGTCCGCGCTCTTGCGTATCAAGTAGAGTTACGGTGTATCTGCCTTGGCTAAGACGGATATAAGCATAGCCGTCCTTGTCGGTGCGCTTTACGCCGAAAGATTCGCTACCACGCAAAAATTCAACGAGAAAATCACCGTATCCACCACCTACGCCGTCACTGATTTGAACGGAGTAAGTTACCTTGCCGTCGTTTAAAAGTTGGTCGGCGCCACATATGTCGCACTTTTCGTCAAGGTTGTCGTCTTTGTGGGTGCAAGGGGTAACGTCACTGCCACCGTCGTCGTTTCCGCCGTCGTCGTTATTCATCTCCACAAAGCAAAAATCGCACTTGCCATCAAAGTCGATATCTTCGTGCTCAGTGCACTCTGGGTTACAAGCAACGAGTGCTAAAATGGTTACGATTAGGCACATCGTGATGCCAAAAATCTTTAGAGTTTTTTTCATATATTCTCCTATATAAAGGGCGCTTTTTTAGCGCCCCTTAATTATTGGTTTTTAGTGAGTTTATGCTTCTTCACTTGCGGTTTCGGGTCCCAAATACTCAAAGTAATAGCAAAGTTTGGTCCAAGAATTAGGTACGCCGCGGAAGGAGTGGTTGTCTACCAAATATTGGAGCATAACAGCCATATCCTTGTCTACTGCGATACAGCCTGCTGCAAGGGTGTCGTGTGAGCCGTATACACCGTCGGAAACTATCATCTTAGTATCAATGTACTCTTGCATCTTAGCCGTGTAATCCTTGATTTCGGTATCGTTGTCTTCGGCGTCTTTTACGCGTAGGATACGCGCGGTCTTGACTTCTTGTCCGTCAATGATTTCGGTATCAACGATGGGGTTGCCTTGGCTATCGATGGTTGGGATATAGGTCATAGTACCATCGTCTGCAAAGTCTGCCATTCTCGTAAAGTTGAACGCGCCCTTTTCAACTGCCGATTGGATGCTGTCGCTTAGGAAGCCGGTGATAATTGGGAGAGTGATATCAACGTATAGCTTGGAGTCGCCTACGTAATAGTAGCCGTCGTCAGCGTTGTAAACGGGAGTTACGCCACCTGCGATAAGGTCGAATACTTCTTCGCCGGTTTCGGGATTAATATAATAGGTGAAAGGTGTAGGAGATGCGTATCTAAATTGAGTGTAGGTATCGCCAAGACGCTCAATCTTGAAGTTGATAGTGCCGGTTTGAGTAGTATCGTAGTAAGCGATATCGATGAAGTACTCCTTGCCGGGCTCGAAGTAGTAGTTCATACATACGTTTGCCGAACCGTATTCGATTTGAGTATATTCGCCGTCACAGTTGGTATCGGTCAATCTTTCAACGTGGTCTGCGGTAAGGAGAGCTTCCTTTGTGTAGAAGGTTTCTTCGTCGAAAATCCAGCCGTCTACTTCAGCGGTACCGGTGGAGAGAATACGATATACGCCACCCTCAGCAGAAGTGAAGCTGAAGAGCTTACCACGTGGCATAATGATGGTCTTATAGGTTACGGAGTTGGGGTAAACTTCTTCGCCTAAGGTTTCGTTTGCAACTGCCTTGTAAGCACTAAATGGAGATAGACCTGCGATAGGGTCTTCGAGTTCGTTAGTGGTGCCGTATGCGTCGTAGTAACGGCAGAAGCGGAGCCAACCGTTTGCGCTTTCGTCCATAACGCCACCTTTGTAAAGAGTGTTGAGAGCAACGAGATAGGTCTTGAGTTCTTCGTTAACGGTGCAGTAACCACCGATTTCGGAGTTGGATGCATAAGAGCAGAAGTTTACGAATCTATCGTACTTTTCAACGCCGTTTACTTCGATGCCGTTTTCGTAGGTGTAGAGATACAAGCTGGTCTTATCAGCGCTGTTGTCGTCTACAATATAGTTCATAAGGTTTGCAAGAAGAAGTGGACCGTTTTCAGTGCCTACGTGGTAGTATCCGTCTTCTGCGTTGAATACTACTTCTGCGTAGTTTTGGTACCCATCGTTATACTCTGTGGGATTAGAAACGGCGTTTCTTGGGATATAAGTTTCTTTGTCGATTGCGCTTGCGTTTACGATATCAAGGTCCTTGAGATATACGCAGTCGTCACCGCTATCGGTGTCGGTATCCTTGTTGTAAACGAAGCTGATTTTGTAGGTGTCGTCACGGGTTGCTACGAAGGGATAGCACTTTTCCCACTCGGTGCCTTCGCCTGAGATGGTGTAGATAAGTTCGCCGTCTACGAGCACGTAGAAGTAGTCACCGCCACGCTCGGTTGAGCAGTAGTAATCAAGGCTCAATGCTTGACCTGCTTGGAGAGCTACGTTAACGTGCATTGCTGCAACGGTGTTATAGTTGTCGTCACGCTGGTTAATGGTCTTGTTGTTGGTGGAAACCATACAAGCTTCGCCATCCTTTTCGCCTACGTAGAAGGGCCAATAGTTATCTGCATCGGCAGCTTCGTTTTCGGGATAGTAAACTACGTCTGCACTCATATTTGCGCCGTTCATAATGGGAGCAACAACGCTGTTTGCAGGTTGAACGTAACCGAGTTCTGCAGGCTTTTGCTTGGGGGTGAGTTCTTCAACGGACTCGAACAACTTTTGAGTATAGTCGTCTGCGCTAAAGTAATCGAACATTGCGGTAAACGGATATAGATATGGAAGACCGCCTACTTCTATCAAGCAGATTACGCCGTAACGGTCAATCATAACGGAAGTGGGATAGCCGCCGGTAGCAAACGCGCTGAACAATCCGATATCGTGAATGCCCATTTGAAGGTTGCTTAGGGGGCCGTCGAAATAACCGCTGGTGTTGTTGTAGAAGGACTCAACTTGGCTGAAAGTATCGCCGTTGGTGTCTACGCAGATAACTGCGATATCATCTTTGTACATACCTGCTGCTTCGTTGAGATAAGGGAACTCGCTGATACAAGGACTACACGTAGTGTAGAAGAAGTTGAGAAGTACGCCGTCGTACTCTTTTAGAGCCTCGCTTAGCTTGAAGGTGCCGCCACCTACGGTATTAACGGTGAAGTCCTTCATAACGTCGCCGAGAGAGTAGTTTTTGTGGGTACCGGATACTACTTCGGTACTGAGTACTACGTCTGCAACGTATGCACCTGAAACACTCTTTTGGAAGTAATATTTTGCTTCAGCTACGTAACCGTCCGGCAACGAGCCGATTTCGATATAGTAGTTACCTACGTTGAATTCTTTTGAGCCACTACCGGTAGTTTCGTCGGTTGCAATGTAGCCTACGATACTATCGTCTGCCGCGCTCATAATGAACGCCGTGGTCTTGATGGGCTTGCCTGCCATACTCTTGACGGTGATGGTGTGGACTGCCTTGCCGCTTGGGGTACCGTTACCGCCGTTGCCACCGTTGTTGCCGTCGTCGTTGCCTCCGTTATCGAGGTTCATATCGGCTTCACAGTTATCGCAAACGAGATTGCCGTCGGCGTCGACGTGCTCGGTGCATTCGTCGTTACAAGCAACGAGCATACCCGTTAGGATAATGGCGAAAACAAGAAGTAATGCAATTACTGTCTTTTTTCTCATTGAAAAACTCTCCTTTTTTGCTCCTTTTTGCCAAAAACGGGCTGTTTTTGTACGTTTTCGGAAAAATGGAACACTTTTTCTTATACAGAATAAATTCTAACACGCGAGCGTGTAAAAATCAATCAAATTGCCGTAAGTTAAATTTTTGCGGCGTTTTTGCCATTTTTTGCTTTTACTAATAATTTACATAGTAAAAAATTAATCTTTTAATATATAAATATTTATACTTAACTTGCACTCGCGAAGAAAGTTGTGCTAAAATGGGTTCGCCTACACTTTTAGTGTGGTATATTTACGCGCAATTAATTCGTGAATGCGAAAAAGATAAAGGAAGTTTATATGTCAAGTAGAAAATCCCAAAGAATTTCACCCGCCCTTTTAACTCTCGTTAGCTTGTTGCTGGTTGCCCTTATGGTATTCACCTGCTCTTGCGATACCGTAGACGTTCAAAATAACGACGGTGTAAGCCAAGAAGCAGAGCCTTATATCAAGCTCTCCAACAAGGATATCAAGGTTAATCTTTCCGACTACTTCAACAGTCAAGTAGTACAACAATTGCCCGATACCGTAAAGGACAGCGAGTATATCTCCGTTATCCTTTCAACGAGCGATAAGAACATCCTTGATAGCTACGATAAGTCGGGCTCAAACCTAACTCTCCAAGAGTACTTCCTATCCGACGACGCAACCGCTATCCGTCGTAATATCGACACCACCAACGCTTCTATCTTAGCCGACCTTAAAAAGAACGGCCTAAGCTACGATAACGGCGTAGATTACTATACCCTTTTGAGCGGTAAGGAAATCATCATCAAGGCAAAAGATTTCAACAACCTTTGCAATATCGTTGGCGACCGCGCAGACGTTATCGTTTCGGAAGTATATGAAACCGAAGCTTACGAAAACGTTCTCGTTGACAACGCCGTTAACGTTTACGACACGGGTATTTTTGATAGCTCCAACTTCGAATATCAAGGCGAAGGCACCGTCGTTGCAGTACTCGACACCGGCCTCGACTACGACCACACCGCATTTTCTACTTCCAACTTCACCGCCGACCGCGATAAGCTCGGTATGACCATCCAAGACGTTCAAGCAGTTATCAACGACACCGTTGCAAGCACTATGCAATCGGGCCTTACCGCAGAAGACGTTTATATCAGCGAAAAGGTACCCTTTGCTTTCGACTACGCTGACGGCGACTCCGACGTATATCCCCTTTACTCTAACCACGGCACTCACGTTGCAGGCGTTATCGCAGGTAACGACGACGTCATCACCGGCGTTGCTCCCGAAGCTCAACTTGCTATCTTCAAAATCTTTAGCGACACCGACGCTCAAGCAAGAGCTTCTTGGATTCTCCGCGCTCTTGAAGACTGCGTAGTAATCGGCGTTGACATCATCAATATGAGCATCGGTACCAGCTGTGGCTTTAGCCGTGAGTCCGACAAGGAAGCTATCAGCGGCGTTTACGATAGAATCCGCGACCGTGGTATCAATATGGTCGTTGCCGCATCAAACTCCTTTAACTCAACCTACAACTCCGATAAGAACGGTAACCTTGGCCTAACTTCCAACCCCGACTCCGCAACCGTATCAAGCCCCTCAACCTACAAGGGCGCTATCTCCATTGCATCTATTAACGGCGCAAAGACTTCCTACATTCTCTACGAAGGCAAAATCATCTACTTCGTAGAATCTACCAACCGCGTTGCTGAAGAAAAGGACTTCGTTGAAGACCTTCTCGCAGACGGACAAGAATCTTTGACCATAGAATACGTAACCATTCCCGGCGTAGGCAGAACGGCAGACTACACCGGCATTGATATTACAGGTAAAATCGCTTTGATTGCCCGTGGCTCCAACACCTTCGAAGAAAAGGCTAACATCGCCGAAAAGCAAGGTGCGGCAGGCGTTATCATCTATAACAACGTTTCTGGCGATATCCGTATGAACGTAGGCGATACGCAAATCGCAGTTTGCTCCATTTCTCAAGACGAAGGCGAGATGCTTGCAGCTCATTCAAACGGCACCATCACCATTTCAAGGTCACAAGCATCAGGTCCCTTTATGAGTGACTTTAGCTCTTGGGGTCCCACTCCCGACCTTGAGATTAAGCCCGAACTTACCGCTCACGGCGGCAACATCCTAAGCGCAGTTCCAGGTCAAGATTACGACGAAATTTCCGGTACTTCTATGGCTACGCCAAACGTTAGCGGCGTAACTGCTCTTATCCGTCAATACGTAAAAGCTAACTTCCCCGATATCGCGGACGACAACGTTGAAGTTGCAGCAATGGTAAACAGACTCCTTATGTCTACCGCGGACGTTGTTTACAACACCAACGGACTACCCTACTCAGTACGTAAACAGGGCTCCGGTCTTGCCAACGTAGTTGACGCTGCTGCAACCGACGCAGTTATCTTGACTTACAGCCGTAAAGACGGCACTCTAATGGATAAATCAAAGGTAGAGCTCGGCGACGACCCCACCAAGACGGGCGTTTACGAACTCCGCTTCGACGTACGCAACTTCGGTGAAAACACCCTTAGCTACGACCTTAACACCATCGTTATGACCGAAGGCGTAAGCGAAACCAAAACCAACCAAGGTGAAACCACCGTTACCGAAGACGGATATATCCTTGACGGCGCACAAATAGTCATCAACTCCGTTTCTAACGGCACTCTCGCAGGCAACAGAGTAAGCATCGGCGCAGGTCAAACGGCATCCGTTACGATGACCATCACCCTTACCAACGAAAACAAGAAGTACCTTGACGATAGTTTCGCCAACGGTATGTACGTAGAAGGCTTCGTAACCCTAAAGGGTGTTGACGGCGCAACCGACATCGGCTTCCCATATCTTGCTTTCTACGGCGACTGGACCGTTGCTCCTATGTTCGACCTTGACTACTTTGCAACCAACAAGGACGAGCTCGACGAATCTATCGACCTTCTCGACAAAACTCTACCCGACGCTTATGCAAGCCGTCCTATCGGTGGCGTATACGCCGACTACGTAAGCTATCTCGGCACCTACTACTTCGAGCAAAAGCCCGGTAGCAATATGATTAGCGCCGATAGAAAATATATCTCCCTAACCAACAGCGAAAGCGGTATCAACAGCCTACGCTTTGCTTGGATGGGTATTTTGCGTAACGCAAAGGAAATCAACATCACCATTACCGACGACGCTACCGGCGAAGTCGTATACGAGAGATTGGAAAAGGATATCCGTAAGTCCTACGGCGACGGCGGTCCTATCTCCCCTGCTCAAGTTAAGATTGAGTTTAGCGCAATCGAGCACAACTTGAGAAACAACGCTCAATATACCGTAACCCTACAAGGTAAGCTTGACTACGGCGACGGCGGCGTCGATACCAACCTAAACAACACCTTCACCTTCCCACTCGTAGTAGACTTCCAAGCACCCGTAGTTGAAGACGTTGAGTTCTACACCGAATACGACCAAAGTGAGAAGAAAAATCGCTTGTTTGCAAAGATTGCCGTTTACGACAACCACTACGCAATGAGCGCTCTCATCGGTACCGTTTCGTTAAATAGTGCGGCTAACGCTCTTTCACTCAATGGTTTCGACCATTATATGACCCCCGTTTACTCCACTTTCAACGATACTTCCTATATCACCTACGAGCTAACCGACCATATCGACACCATTAGGAATGCTTACGAAAAGAATACCTTCATCGTATCTCTTTACGACTATGCATTAAATAGTGCAACCTATGAAATAGCTCTCCCCGACGAATTCCTTTCCGGCACTTTCACCGAAAAAGAAATCGTCCTTTCACCAAACGAAACTTATAACCTTGCTCCTATCGTTTATCCATCAACCGAATGGGCTGAACTACTCAACTATCGCTCCACCAACGAAAACGTTGCAAAGATAGTAGACGGCAAAATTTTGGCCGTAAACGCAGGTATTTGTAAGATTAGAGCTTACTACACCGATACCGAGTATTTCGACGTTCCCGTCAGAGTTCTTGCCGAAAACGCAAGCTACACCGATACCGACGGCAAGGTTTATCAATATAAGCGCTTTGACGAGCCCGTCGTAAGTAGATTCGAAATAACCGGCTACTACACCAACAAGGCTTACTACATCCTCGACTCTTCCGAGCGTGAACTCGGCTCAACCGGTGACGAAAGAACCTTTACCGGCGGCAACCTAAGCCTTACTATGTATCCATCCGAATCGGTAACGCTCCGTCACGATTTGGTTTCATACTACCCCAATAGAACTTCTATCCAATACAGCTCTTCCAATAAGGACGTCGTAGAAGTTGATCAAAACGGTGTGGTTACCGCTAAGTCCGAAGGCTTTGCGTCTATTGCCGTAAAGATACTAAAAGACGGTCAAACCACCTTCTATTCAAAGAGCATCTCTATCTCCGTGCAAGACCCATATATTACAAGTGGCCCAACTCTAACCCACTACTATGGTCTCGGCGGTGCGGTAGTAATCCCCACTGACCTTGCAATAACCGAAATCGGCACCTTTGCATTCTCCAACTACGACTTCATAGAAAAGGGCTCGGGCGACCTAATCGACGACGAACACCCCGAACTCACCAAGCAGTGGTTCCTTGGTGACAACACCATCACCGACGTAGTTATCCCCGAAGGCGTTGAAACCATTAGTGCATACGCTTTTGCTAACCTAACCGCTCTTAAGAGCGTTACTCTACCAAGCACCCTAACCACAATCAGCTACGGCGCATTCTTCGGTTGTACTTCACTCGAAACCATCAAGGGTATCGAGCACGTCAAGTTCATCAACCAAGAAGCATTTGCTAACTGCGCTCTCAAGGGTACTTTGGAATTCGGCAAGACTATTGCTATTGCAGACTACGCTTTTGCTAACAACACCAATCTAACCAAGGTAGTTCTATCCGAAAACACCAAGTCCGTTGGTCAATATGCTTTCGGCAACAACACTTCCCTTGAAACCCTAATCATTAAGGCAGACAAGATTAAGCTCGGTCAATTTGCATTCACCGGTTGCGAAAAGCTAACCGCAGTTTCCGTTAACGCAGCAGTTATCCCCACCGGATTGTTCAACGAATGTTCTTCACTAAGCTCTCTTACCCTTGGTAAGGACGTAGCCGTTATCGGCGAATACGCATTCCACGAAACCAAACTAACTGATATTACCGTTGTCGAAGGCAACCAAACCTTCTACCCCGTACAAAGCAAGCACTATATGCTAAATAAAGACGGCGACACCTTGATGCTCGTTGCCCCCGCTTACGCAGGCGCACTCGAAATCACCGAGTCAACCGTAACCACCATAAACACCGCCGCCCTATCAGGCAACAAGAAGATTACTTCGTTTAGCGCACCCAGCGTAACCAAGGTTATGAGCCACGCATTCAGCGAATGTGGAAACCTTGCTTCCATCGAGCTTGGCGAGCTAACCGAAATCGGCGATTACGCATTCTTCAAGACCGCTATTAGCGAAGTTCATAGCCTAATTTCAGTTGATAAGATTGGTGCGTTCGCTTACGCAGGTACTAAGATTACTTCCGTAACCCTACCCGACGGCATCGTCGTAGGCAAGGGTGCATTCGAAGAATGTGCTGAACTAAGTAGCGTTGTAGTAGGCGACGACGTAACTCTTGGTGACTACGCATTCCGTCTTGCTTGGGACCTTAACTTCAAGCCCGTAGCACTACCCGGCGTTGACCACAGCGGCCGCGTAGTATACTACTACGAACTCACCAGCAAGCTCACTTCTATCACTATCGGCGACGACGTAACCCTTGGCAACGGCGCATTCTATGGCGCAAGCAAGGCTACGACCATTACCCTTGGCGCTAACGCATACATCGGCGACCAAGCATTCTACAATGCCGACAACCTAACCACTATCGACCTAAGCAAGGCAACTCACATTGGTTCCGAAGCATTCAGCGGTGTTATCTTCACCCTATTCTATTACAACGCTGCAGAAGACGTAAATCTCGGCGAAGCTTACGACGAAGAAGGTGCTTATAGATATAGAATGTACGCAAGCAACCTTGCAAACGTAGAAATCAACGCTGAAAGCATCGGCAACGACGCATTCGCTTACGTTGACACTCTTACCGACGTAACTCTCGGTGACGTCGTAAAGAACGTTGGCGACCGCGCGTTCAGCGAAGCTGAAAATCTTGTAAACATAAACCTTGACAAGGTCGTTACCATTGGCGAGCAAGCTTTCGTAAATACCAAGATTAACACCCTTAACCTTGCTTCTATCGTAAACGTAGGCGACTTTGCATTCAGCGAAGTAGAATCCCTAACCGAAGTAACCTTTGGTAGCTCCGCCCAAAGCGTTGGCGAAGGTGCGTTCAGCTATGCTAAAGCACTTGCAACCGTAAACGGCGAAGAAAAGATATCCTACTTTGGCGATTACGCATTTGCTTATACCCTAATTACCGACGTTGACCTAAGCGGAGTTATCGACCTTGGCTCCCACGTATTCCTAAAGGAAGAATATGCTTCTACCTTCACCGTAAAACTTGGCAATAGTCTCGTTGAAATCGGCGATAACCCATTTGCAAACTGCGCCGTTAACTTCACTTCTATCGAGCCTATAATGCACAACGGCACGATGATTGGAATGGAACAAGTTGATACCTACGATATAAGCGACACCGTAAAAGTCATCGACGGTAGCCTTTATAAAGTAGTACCAAACGGCCTTGAGCTTATCACCTTTGCTCCTTCTGCAATAGAAATCTTTTTCGATTCTTCTACAAAGTTAAACACTACGTTCAAGGTAGCAGACGGCACCGTTAGAGTAAGCGCTATGGCAGCTATGGGACGTAGCTATCCATTCAGCAAGGTAATCTTCCCGTCCACCTTGAAGTCCATTGGACACAAGGCGTTCTATAAGAGCACGGTAAGCATCTACGTATTCACCAGCTACGAAGCTCCCGTTCTTGAAGAAGAATACGACGTTATTTACACCTTCTCCAACTCACCGATGACGCAAGAAAACGCCGACGTATATAACGACTCCACCAGCTTCCCCTACGATTGGACCGGCCTTGGCATCGTTAAGTATTATATGTGGAACGTTCTTGACGATTACGGTATGCCCATCGGCTCAAACTTCTACTACGGCGCAAACTTCAGCGACTACGTAGGTAAGATTTCTATCCCACTCACCTTCGTTCGCCCCGTAAACGGAATTGGTTACGATAACTTCACTTGGGGACTATACTTCTCCGAGCCTATCGACGGCGCAGCTGCTGCAGACGAAGTAACCCTTGATGCTATTGCAGCAATCGCAAAGCTCCCCGACGTAGTTCAACTCACCGACAAAGCTCTCGTTGAAGCAGCAAGAGCAGCTTATGAAAAGGTAGCTTCTTACGAGCAACGCGCATTGGTTTCCAACTATCAAAAACTAACCGATGCCGAACTAAGAATCAAGACGTTAGAAAACCTTGCAGGCGGTGGCGCAGAAGAAACTCCCGAAGAAACCCCTGTCGAAGAAACAACCATCAACGTTCCTGCATTGGTACTTTCAATAGTATTCGGCTCTATCGGTATTCTCGGTGCAATCGCCATCGTTATATACCTATATCTAAAGGGCAAAATCCGCTTCACCTTCCCACCAAAGAGAAAGGTTAAGGTTAAGAAGCTGGTACCCGGCCCCAACCAAAAGATAGTTAAGAAGATGGTTAAAAAGGTAGTAAGAAGAGTCGTCGTTTACGACCCGGCTTCTCACGACTTAGTAGAAATCGAAGTTCTTCCCGAAACCGCAGAAGATACTCAATCCAATCAACAAATAACCCAATCGGAAGACCTTTCCGAAAAGGAAGAAGATAATGAATAAGAAACTTTTGATTACAATCGTAATTGCTCTTTGCATTGTAGTTGCTCTCACGATAGTATCCTGTAACCAATGGGATACTCCCTACAAGCAACTAAACAAGGACGGCAATACCGTTAGCGTTAAATACAATATCAACGGCGGCGTTTTCCTTGAAACTCCAGACGTTACTTTGGTTGACGTTTTCAACTTGGACAAGGCTACCACCGTTTCGGGCGGCAAAAAGAGCATCGTTCCCGTTGACCCTGCCGACGAAGACGTTCGCGGCTCTGCTCAAACGGCATCTCGCAGCAACTACAAACTCGAAGGTTGGTACGTAACCACCGTCAACGCCGACGGCTCGTACACCATCACCAACCAAAAGTGGAACTTCGGCGATGCTTTCTCGTTTGAAACTTCTAAGGTAAAAGGCTCGGAAAACCCCGTTCTCGTCCTTAGCGCAAGATGGATTCCCTTTACTAAGTTTAATATTTACGCTCAAAACGACGACGGCTCGTTCCCCACTGAACCCACCGCTATCGTTGACGCAGAATTCCTAAACTACCCCACTTGGAACGAAGATACCGGCAAGCTCCGTTATAACCAATATCCCGTTATCGATAACAAGACCTTCGACAAGGCCTACTATTCCCCTGCTATGAGCGAAGAAATTACCGATAACATCCAAGGTAACTCTTACTTTGACGAAACGCTAAACGACTTCGTAACCGAATCCGTAAACGTATACGCAACTTATAAGCAAGGCACTTGGTATAAGATTTATAACGCATCTGCTTTCTTGAGCAACGCAAGCAGCACCGCTATTTACGATATCCAAGCTGATTTGGATTTTGCAAACGCAATATGGCCTGCAGATTTCTCATCCAATACCTTCAACGGCAAGATTTACGGAAACAACCATACCTTTAAGAATATTTCCGCAAGCCAATACGCCGACAACACTAAGCTCAGCTACGGCCTATTCGGCACTATCGGCGCATCTGCTGTAATAGAAAAAGTAACCTTTAACAACGTTTCCTTTACCATCGGCGGTGTTGATAACTCCAACGGCAGCCCCTCTTACTACGGCATTTTTGCAGGTAAAATTGAGAGTGGCGCTCAACTTACTAACGTAGCTCTTTCAAAGGGTACTTTGCTACTCAATAGCGGCAAAGGATATATGTTCGATAAGCTCGACGCTATTTCCGTTTCTCAAAAATATCAAAACCTTGTTGACGGTAACTACTGCATCAACCTAACCACCTACGAAAACAATAGTGGCTGTACAATCACCACTTCCGAGCTTAGCGTAGCATTTACCGAGCCCGATGAAAAGGTATTCGTAAACGGCATTTACGACAAGTACCCAAGCGATTCAAACGCAGTACAAAAGAGCGTTAGCGAACTATTCACCATTGCTACCGACTCAAACGGCAACGTTACCGTTACTCCGGTAGCTTAAGCCAAAATCATTCACACGAAAACAATATGTGAGGTATATAACTAAATGAAGAGGAAATTATTTTCTATTCTAATCGTAGTTACGATGCTTGCAGGCCTTGTTCTTCCCCTCGTAGCCTGTAACTCAAGTAGCGGCACGGATGCTCTCGTTATTATGACGGATGCTCTCGACGGTTTGTTCAACCCCTTCTACTCGACAACCGCGCCCGATGCTACCATCGTTTCTATGACTCAAATCGGAATGCTTACCACCGGTTACGTTAACGAAGAAGCAACCGTTGCTTTCGGCGATGAAGAAGCCGTAGCAGTCAAGGATATGGATTACGTCTACGACTCAAATACGGATAAAACGACCTATACCTTCGTTATCAAAAACGGCATTCAATTCAGCGACGGTCATCCCCTTACCATAGAAGACGTTCTATTCAATATGTACGTTTATCTTGACCCCGTTTACGCAGGCTCAAGCACTATGTACTCCACCGATATCGTAGGTCTTGCCGATTATAGAACGCAAACCCAAGGTAGCGACGACAGCAATACCGACGAAGTTATTGCCGAGCAAGCTAACGCACGCGCTAACAACCGTATCAGAGAGCTCGTAAGCCTATTCCGTGAAGTTGGCAAACTCCCAAGCGGTAGCTACGAAGCAAGCGACGCAGATATGAGAGCTGCTATCAACGCTCACAGCGTTTCAGACGGCTATAAAGAAGCTATCTCCAACGACCCAAGTGAAGTTACCAATGCAAATCTTCTTGCCGACTACGAGCGCACTCTAAGCGAGTTTAGAGAAGAACTTGGCAGAGACTACGAATCCGCAAAGGAATCTTTCACCGAAGAACCCTATAAGTCAACCGGTGAATTTGATGAAATCACTTCATTTATGTACGCCGAAGGTTTTGTTGCTATCGAGTACGAAAAAGACCCCGTTACCAACAAGCCCTTGTATGACAAAATCAAGGAAGTTAAGCGTCATTACTCTAACGTAGACAGCAAAGAATCGGCTATCAACTACGTTTACAACACCAAGACCACCACTGCTCTTGACGAAATTCTTCTTTATTGGGGTACCGGTAATACTCTTAGTGCAGAATACGCTTCTCAAGCAAAACAAGTTATCCTTCTTGAAAAAATCACCGGCGACCAACTACTAATCCCCAACATCAGCGGTATCGTTTCAGTAGGTCACCACACCGACACAACCAGTATCACCGTTAACGGCAACACCTACGCCGTTGCTCAAGAACATAACGAAAAAGACGGCACTCCCCTTAACGCAGACGAATACGACGTTCTCCAAATCACCATCAACGGCGTTGACCCCAAGGCTATTTGGAACTTTGCATTCAGCGTTGCTCCCCAACACTACTATACCGCAGCCGATTATGGCGACGAGCCACACTCGGTTGATATTGCAAACCACAATTACGGCGTTGATTACGCAAGCTTTGCATTCCATACTACCGTAATCCAATCGCAAAAGAATATAAGGGTACCTATGGGCGCAGGCGCATACGTGGCAACCGACGCTAACAACAGCACCAACCCCGAAGGCAACGCTTTCTATCGTGATAACGTCGTTTACTTCAAGAGAAACAACGGCTTTATGATGGGCACGCCCAATATCGAAAAGGTTCGTTACCAAGTAGTTAGCGCAACCAACGCTCTCAACGTATTGGAAACGGGTGCAGTACACTTCGTAACCCCACAATTT
This sequence comes from Clostridia bacterium, assembly GCA_017461065.1. GTDB lineage: Bacteria > Bacillota > Clostridia > Christensenellales > DTU072 > Stercoripulliclostridium_A. Next base: position 16,988 of record JAFTZC010000023.1, read on the forward strand.
ACGCCAAACAACATCAATAAGATTAACTCTCTTGCCGAAAAAGGTATCGAGTCCACTTCTACCGACCAATTAGGTTACGGTTACATCGGTATCAACGCAGGTAAGGTTAAGGATATCAATCTCCGTAAGGCCATAATGTATGCAATGGATACTTCTCTTGCACTTAGCTACTACTCAACCGGTACCGCTAAGAACATCTATTGGCCAATGAGTACCGTTTCTTGGGCATATCCAAAACAAGGCAACGTTCTTGACCAAGATAACGGCAGAGCATACGCATCGGGTTATCTCGGTGACGAAGCTGCAAAGGCTGCTATCGAGCAATGTATGACCGCAGCAAACGTTAGTGCAGGTGACAGCCAACTCAAGTTGAAGTTCACCATCGCAGGTTCATCTCTTACCGACCACCCCACCTACGCAACCTTCCAAAAGGCAGCAACCATACTAAACGAATGTGGTTGGAACATAGAAGTAGTTGCCGACACTCAAGCTCTTACCAAGCTTTCAACCGGCGCTCTTGCAGTATGGGCAGCGGCTTGGGGAACCACTATCGACCCCGATATGTATCAGGTTTACCACAAGAATTCCACCGCTACCAGCGTTCTCGCTTGGGGTTATAACGAAATTCTAAACCAAGACGGCTACGACACCGAAAAGGATATCCTTAATAAGCTATCAGTCGTAATCGACCAAGCTCGTAGCACCGATAACAGAAAGGATAGAAGTGATTACTACAAGACTGCTATGGGTTACGTTCTCGACCTTGCAATCGAACTTCCCGTTTACCAAAGAAAGGTTCTTTACGCTTACAATGCAGAAGTAATCGATTCATCATCTCTACCCGAAACCATCAACCCCTACACTTCTCCGTTAGATAAGATGTGGGAAATCAAGCTTACCGAAGAAGCAAGCGCTTCTACCGGTAGCGGTAGCCTTTCATCAGGCGCTGTAGTGGGCATCGTCTTCGGTTGCTTTATCGGCGTTTGGATGGCAGTTGTCGCCGCCCTATTCGGAACCAAGAAGCTCTCCGTTGCTACCATCAAGAGATGGCTCAAGGGCAACAGAAACGAAGAAATGGAGTCGCTCGAGTATGATAAAGACGTACTCTTAGACGAAGACGGCGAATATATCATCTTAGAAGAAGAAGTATTCGTTGAAGAAGAAGTCTTAGTTGACATCGACGAATAATACCCATTAAAATCAACCACTTATATCACTAAAACAAATCATCTAAAAAATACGTGGTGCTCGCTTCACCGACGCACCGAAATAGGAACAAGGAACTATGATAAAATACATTCTCAAAAGACTTGGTCTAACAGTGCTTATTCTACTTGGCGTTTCTCTTATCATTTACGTTTTGATAAGACTTATGCCCGTAGACTTCATCGAAAAGAAGATAGCCGAAATGAACCAAGGTGGCGCAACCATCGATCAAGCTACCATAGATAATATGAAATCTATGTACGGCCTCACCGACGACACCTTCCTCGGCGTACTAAAGGGCTATTGGAGTTGGCTAACTAAGCTCGTCCAATTCGACTTTGGTACTTCGTTTAAGTACGGCGTTCCCGTAATAGACGTTATCAAGGATAGTATGGGCGTTTCTTTCGCAGTTGCTCTAATTGCAACCATATTCGAATTCCTAATCGCTATTCCCCTTGGTATCACCGCCGCCACCCACCAATATTCTATCCGCGACTATGTAGTAACCGTACTCGTTATGATAGGTATATCGCTACCATCCTTCTTCTTTGGTCAAGTATTAAAAGACTTGTTTGCTATGAAGCTCGGTTGGTTCCCCAACTCCGGTCTTACCGACGCAACCAAGGACCTAACCGGTTTTGCAAAGCTAATCGACTACGTATGGCATATGTTCGTACCAATCCTTACGGTAGTTATACTTTCAATCGGTGGAAGAATGAGAATGACGCGTACCGAAATGCTCGAAGTTATGAACTCCGACTATATCCGTACGGCAAGAGCTAAGGGACTTAGCGAAAGAAAGGTTATCTACAAACACGCCTTCCGTAACACCCTTATCCCACTCGTAACTTCACTTGCAGGTCTACTACCCAGCTTGTTCAGCGGCGCTATCATCACCGAGCAAATCTTCGACCTTCCCGGTATCGGTAACCTTGCTTTCCAAGCTATGGACGCAGGCGATATCCCCTTTATTATGGGTTACAATATGTTCCTTGCCCTACTAAGCGTTATGGGCGTATTGCTCGCAGACCTTATGTATGCCGTCGTAGACCCACGCGTTAAACTCACAGACTAAGGAGGAGAATTATGGAAAATTTAGAAAATAAAAACGAAGTTATCGTTGAAGAAAACCAAGTTCTTCCCACTGAAGAAGTTGAACAAAACGTCTCCGAAATCAAACAAGCCGACGACTCCATCGAAAAGAACGTTCGCCTAATGAGCCCGGGTAGAATGGTTATGAGAAGATTCTTCCGCTCTAAACTAAGTATCGTTGGCTTGGTTATGCTAATTTCTTTGTTCCTATTCTGTTTCCTTGGACCGGTTTGCTACACCAGCTGGGAAAGCAATGAAATCGACTACTCCGACCGTGTTGAATACGCAACCACCGAGATTAAAGACGCCGACGGCAACGTGCTCTTTACCCAAGTTATCGAAACCGTAAAGCGCCCCAACTCTTTTGCTAAACCATCTCTCGAGCACCCTCTCGGTACCGACGGTCAAGGTTGGGATAACCTTGCAAGACTTATGGAAGGTGGTAAGGTTTCGCTTGCTATCAGCTTCATCACCGTATTTATAGTCACTATACTCGGTATTATATTCGGTGGCTTGGCAGGTTACTTTGGCGGTGTAATCGACAACATTATAATGAGAATATGCGATATTCTTATGTGTCTACCAGGCTTCCCTATCCTTTTGGTTGTAGGTACTCTGCTTGAAAGTATGGGCGTTGCGTCACAATTCCGTATTTACTACCTAATGGGATTCCTATCCCTAATCAGCTGGCCGGGCGTTGCACGTCTTGTTCGTGGTCAAATCCTTTCACTACGTGAACAAGAATATATGGTTGCTGCAGAAGCTATGGGTTACTCCACTGCAAGAAAGATATTCAAGCACCTTATCCCCAACGTTATGCCACAACTTATCGTTAATATGACGTTGAGCTTAGGTAGTATGATTCTTTACGAAGCATCACTATCATTCCTTGGTCTCGGTGCTACTGCTGAGTTTGCTGCTTGGGGTACTATGATTAACCAAGCAAACGACCTTAACGTTCTACAAAACTACTTCAACGTTTGGGGACCTCCCGGAATTTGCATCGTTATTGCAGTTCTTGGCTTTAACTTTATCGGCGACGGTCTTCGTGATGCGCTCGACCCCAAAGCAAGGAGATAATGGATATGAATATTAAGAACATTACCGAAAAAATTAAATCTACCTGCGACGATATCGTAGAAATCGTAAAGGATAAGCTCAACAAGAAGAACGACGGCCATTATCTTAGCGGTAAGGAAGTAAGAGCCATTGCAAAGTCTAACAAAAAGGCTATGCTTGCTCTCGAAAAGGAAAAGAACCGCAAAAAGGCTGAGCACGAGTATCTCGCCACTATGAAGGACGATAACAATATCTTGGAAATCGACGGTCTACACACCTATTTCTACACCGACCAAGGTATCGTAAAGGCCGTTAACGGCGTTTCTATCAACATTCCCCAAAACTCCACCGTCGGTATCGTTGGTGAGTCGGGTTGCGGTAAGAGCGTTACTTCTATGTCCGTTATGAGATTACTCCAAGGCCCTACCGGTCAAATTGCAGAAGGCTCTATTCGTTTTAAGTCACTCGACTTTAAGCGCGACGAAGAAGGCAAACCTATCCCCGTATACGTCCGTACCAAAAACGGCAAAATTATTTATAAGAAAAAGAAGAATAAAAAAGGTAAGTTCGTCGTTGACCAAGAAGGCAATCCTGTTTTGGTTCCCCTTCAAGCCGTCAATGAAAGTGGCGTTCTAACCTACGAAATGGAAGAAAAAGTTTTCGATATAGCAAAAATGCCTATACACGAAGTACACAAAATCCGTGGTAGACAAATTGCTATGATATTCCAAGAGCCAATGACTTCCCTTAACCCCGTATTCACTATCGGTAACCAGCTCGACGAAGTAACCTTTATCCATACCCCCGGTGCTACCAAGGAAATGGCTAAGGCTCACTCACTTGAAATGCTCAAGCTCGTTGGTATTGATAAGTCCGACCGTGTTTACAACAGCTACCCACACGAACTAAGCGGTGGTATGCGTCAACGTGTTATGATTGCTATGGCACTTGCTTGCGACCCACGTCTAATTATCGCAGACGAACCCACTACTGCTCTTGACGTTACCATCCAAGCACAGATTCTCGACCTTCTACGTGACCTTAAAACGCGTATGAACGGCTCTATTATGCTAATTACCCACGACCTTGGAATCATCGCTGAAATGGCCGATTACGTCGTCGTAATGTACGCAGGCAGAGTTATCGAGCAAGGCACGGTACACGAAATCTTCCACAACCCAATGCACCCCTACACCATTGGCCTACAAAAATCGAAGCCAAGTATGGATACCAAGAGCGATACCTTGTTCAATATCCCAGGCAACGTACCAAACCCCGTAAATATGCCCACTCACTGCTACTTTAAGGATAGATGTGATAGGTGCATCGGCAAATGCTCGGGCGACTATCCCTGTATGGTACAAGTATCCCCCACTCATTACGTAGCCTGCCACCTTTATGGAGAGGAGAAATAATATGGAAACCGAAAAGAACTTAGATATAGAAATAATTGAAGAAGCAAAAGAAAACGAAAAGATTATTCTTGAAGTTAAGAATCTACGCAAGTGTTTCCCTATTAAGAAATCTATCACCGGCAAGGTACAAAAAGAGCTCGTTGCTGTAGATAACGTATCTTTCACCCTAAACGCAGGCGAAACTATCGGTATCGTTGGCGAATCAGGTTGTGGTAAGACTACTCTTGGCAGAACCATTCTTAAACTTCACCAACCAAGCGGCGGTCAAATCATCTTTAACGGCGAAGATATCACAAAGTACTCCAAAAAGGAAATGCGTCATCTCCGCACCGATATGCAAATCATATTCCAAGACCCCTATTCGTCACTTCCACCAAGAGCAACGGTTGGCGATATCCTTTCCGAGCCCGTAAAAGTTCACGGCATCGTACCAAAGGACCAAGTAAAAGACTACGTTTTGGACCTTATGGATAAGTGTGGTCTAAGAGATTACTACTACGAGCGTTATCCCCACGAATTCAGCGGTGGCCAACGTCAACGTATCTGTATTGCAAGAGCACTTTCCGTTAACCCCAAGCTCGTTATCTGCGACGAACCGGTTAGCGCACTCGACGTATCTATCCAAGCACAAATCATCAACCTACTACGCGACCTACAAAAGAAGCTCAACCTTACTTACTTGTTTATATCTCACGATATCAGCGTAGTTAAGTTCATTTCCGACAAAATCGGCGTTATGTACCTTGGAGCAATGGTAGAGTTCGGTTCTAAAAAGGATATCTTCGACAAGCCACTACACCCATACACTCAAGCACTATTTAGCGCTATACCTAACCCTAACCCCGACGTCAAGATGAACCGTATAGTTCTAAAGGGCGATATCCCATCCCCAGTTAACCCACCAAGCGGATGTAGATTCCACACCCGTTGCCCACACGCAACCGAAAGATGCGCCCAAGAAGTACCTGCATTCAAAAACTATAACGGCCACTATTGTGCCTGTCACCTTGTAGAAGAACAATATAGCAATGAGCAAAAAGAAGACTAAACACGCAAACAAAGAAAAGGCTAAAAAGGAAAAAATCGTCTACGTAGACGACGGCAGTACCATAGTTGATATGAGTGGTACCGTCAGCGCCCCTAAAAAGGCCAAAAATCAGCCGAAAGATCCTTACACGGGTGCTCCTTTAGGAAACAGCTTTAAAGACCAAGCACGCACCTATTTTAAGGCCGTAAAGCAAAACTTGGTACCGATGTTCGTCGTAATACTCGGTATATGCGTGATATTCGGCGTTATGTACTTAATCTTAGAGCTTGCAAGCTAATAAAAAGCTCACTCACAAGAGTGACTTTTTTAATGCGAAAGACGTAGCTTACGCAAGTGAAGGGTGAAGTTACTGCGTAGTGAAGTTTGAGCATAGCTCAAGTGAAGTTTTTAGCAATGCTAAAAGTTGTGGATTTTTGAGAGTGAAGAATGCGAAATGCGGAATGCGAAATTGGCTCCGTTGTGCTAACGCTTCACTCATAAGGAAACAAAAAAGAGCCAAACGGCTCTTTTTTGTTTGTGCTTTATCTAAAAAACTCAGCATTCCTTGCTATTAGACTTAATATTGTTCTAAATAGAAGTAATACTTAGGTTATACTATTCCCGTATCAAATTTGAAAGTTACCGTTTCTGATGAATTATCATATAGTATAGTATATTTTTCAACCGGTGGTATATATTTTGCCCCTACTGGATTAGTATAATCTAACGTATCACAAATATTAATCTCCTTAGTTGTATCGGTCTCGTTGGTGATATTTACTTCAAAGCCTGCCCTTTGATAAAACGAAATCACATTTTCAATATCATATTTCAACGTAAAGGATTTACCATTTATATCAGCTATATTCATTTTATCTCCTTCAAAAAGGTAATATGGATAGAATATACATTCAAAAATATAATTATAGTTTTTATCTCCTTCTACAGGTGCGATGATAAATGCACCATTTTCCTTCGTAAAAATTACTATACTGTCTTCGTATATCTCATATTTGTTTTCGGGATTACTTTCTATCAAAAGATTTTTTAAATCGTCTACATTCTCTTTACGATAAAACAACGTTGTGTCAGGAGAGCTCCCACCCCTGATAGATCCAATATCAAGAATTAAACTACCTCTTACTCCTGCATAAAGTGCATCTATTCTTTTTACACCACCACAAGAGCAGAATAGGATTACGCTGACAAAACATATAAGGATTGCTAATAATTTTTTATTTTTATTCATTTTTATTCCACTAGCGGTTTCTGACTTTTTACAGTAAAAAGGTACTATTTGCGTAGTATTCTTTTGTTAATATCATAATTTTCCCTAAGTCGCTTGGTTTACTAAATATAGGAAATATCCCTATATGATTATATTAACATAGCTAATACTCGCTGTCAATAGCGTTTGATTTAGTAAGAATTAACTCCGTTGCGTTTACACGTTACTCACAAAAAATATAAACGTGTGTGAGTAAATCTAAGTGACTGTTTTGTCACTATTACACTCCCCTATTTTTATCTATCCTACACTATTCTACCCTATCCTACCCTGTGCCGGCAAAACGCCGACATTTTGTCAGCATTTATGACAAACTTTTGTCATACTTTTTGACAAGATTTTGACAGAGTAAGGTGAAGTTTTTTACTTGCGAAAAAGTGAAGTTACTGCGTAGTGAAGTTTGAGCTTAACTCAAGTGAAGTTTTTAGCAATAGCTAAAAGTTAAGGATTTATAGAATGAAAAGTGAGCTTCATTCCGCTTACGCTTCACTCACAAGGATATTTCATTCAGCACTCATCACTCCTAATTCTTCACTCTTAAAAACGCGATTATTTAGATGAGATACAAGCAAATAACAACACCCCGAAGGGTTGCTGTACTCCTTGTACTGCGCCCTGACGGGGTGTTGTTACTTTGTGAAGTAGGTCGCTAAAATAACGCGTTTTACTTGTTTTTGGGTAGGAACCCACCAAACACCTTTCTCCATCCACCTTTTACTCCGTTACAGAGATCAAGAAGACCTTCAACTGAGTGTGGTGAAACGATACCACCGGTCCAACCTGAGAATGCACGGAGTGGTAGGTCCTTTACGGATTGAGTAATCATTTCGGGGTTTTCTGCACCGATTGCAACGAGCTTAGCTGCATTTACCATAATGGTGTATAGACCGTTACCGAAACGGCTTGGGCGTAGTTGTGAAATGGTGTTGTTGATAGTAAAGCTACCCTTTTCAAACGGAGCGTTGCCGGGAAGTTCAGCGCCGTATACTGCTTGGAACTCTTCTTCCTTAATTTCGGTTGCGCTATCAAGGTTGTAGTATACGGGTGCAACTTCTTGGTAGTTTGGTACTTGAGCATCGGGGTTTGCACTTACTACGTTTACAGCGTCTTCAAGTCTAATATCTCTGCTTGATGCGCCAACGAGTACTTTATACTCACCGCTTTCAACGTGCCAATCGGAAATATTTACGTTGTAGTATGCAAATGAACGTGCGTCAAGGGGTAGCGTAATAACTGCTTCTGCGCCGGCCTTTAGGAATACCTTCTTGAAGCCTTTTAGTTCCTTTTGTGCCTTGTAAATATCCGACTTGGGAGCCGAAACGTAAACTTGTGCAACTTCTGCGCCGTCTACTTCGCCTACGTTCTTAACCTTAAACGATACGGTTAGCTCGTCGCCTTCGTTGATGCTATCTGCTGACAATGCAAAGTCGCTATACTCAAACTTGGTGTAGCTTAAGCCGTGGCCGAATGGATAACGTACTGCCTTACCTGCAGTATCAAAGTAACGATAACCAATATAGATTGACTCACGGTGTTCAACGGAGCGTGGTCCCATTTGATAGTAACCGCTTGAAATACCGTCTTCGTTTGCGATAGGATAGGTTTCTGCAAGTTTACCGCTTGGGTTTACTGCGCCGTAAATAAGGTCGAGTGCAGCTTCGCCGCCTGCTTGTCCGCCAAGGTATAGGTTAAGGATTGACTTTACCTTTTCTGCCCAATCACCGATAACTACGGGTGAACCACCTGAAAGTACTACGATAACGTTTTCGTTTACCTTCAAGATTTCGTTTACGAGAGTTACGTGGCTTGATGGCATTTCCATATGTCTTCTATCGAAGCCTTCTGATTCGTAAGCGTCGGTTAGACCGATAAATACTACGACTGCATCCTTGCCCTTTGCAGTTTCAACTGCTTCGGCAATAAGACTTTCTTTATATCCGTCACCCTTTAGTGAGTAACCTGCCGCATAAGCGTACTTCTTACCTGCTGCATCAAGTGCTTGGGTGAAAGATACGGTCTTGGGGCAGTTGATATGGCTTGAGCCTGCGCCTTGATAACGTAGTTCCTTTGCAAGAGTACCGATAACTGCAACGTTTTCTTCTCCACTAAGTGGTAGACCGCCGTCGTTCTTGAGAAGTACTGCACCGCCTGCTGCTGCCTTTCTTGCAAGAGCGTGATGCTTATCAAAGTCGATTTCACCCGAGCTTTCGTTTTCTTTAGATTCGATTGCAAACTTGATTAGACGATATACAACTTTGTCAAGGTCTTCTTCGGATAGAGTGCCCGCTTTAACTGCCTTGATGATTTTTCTATCGTTCATACCACCGTTACCGGGCATTTCAAGGTCGTTACCTGCCTTTACGCCTTCGATTCTATCATTCATTCCGCCCCAGTCGGATACGACGATACCTTCAAAGCCCCATTCGTCACGGAGTACGTCGGTTAGGAGTCTCTTGTTTTCTGCCATATAAGTGCCGTTTACACGGTTATACGAGCTCATTATGGTCTTGGGTTGCTCTTTCTTGACGATGTATTCGAATGCGGATAGATAAATTTCGCGTAGTGCTCTTTCGTCAACGATAGTATCGATACTCATACGATCGTGCTCTTGGTTGTTTGCGCAGAAGTGCTTTACGCTTACGCCGATACCGTTCTTTTGTACGCCGTGTACGTAGCTTGCGCCAAGACGTCCTGCAAGGAATGGATCTTCCGAAATATACTCGAAGTTTCTACCACAAAGTGGGCTTCTCTTCATATTAACACCAGGGCCAAGTACGGTGGTAACACCAAGACACTTTGCTTCTTCGGCAATAGCGTTACCTACTTCTTCAAGAAGCTCTACGTCCCAGCTTGAACCGGTTGTAACTGCAGTTGGGAAACAAGTTGAAGTTTCTGCAGGGCGCATAATATTGGTACCGGCAGAAGCCTTTTCTTTACGTAGTCCGTGAGGACCGTCGCTCATCCATACTGAAGGTACACCCTTTTCTTCGATAGGCTTGGTCAACCAAAAGGTTTTACCCGAACAAAGTGATGCTTTCTCTTCAAGAGTAAGAGTGTTAAGTATTTCTTGGTATTTATCCATTTCAACCTCCACGATTGTTTTATTTTTCGTTTTGCGCGCACACTCACGCATTACAAATAATTATATTATAATTACGCCTTTTCGTCAATACGCATTTTTATTCACTTTTACTTTATATCGATATTGACCGACACCTTTTATTTGTGATATACTCTATATATCACAATTTTGTGGAGGTTTTTATGAAGAGACTTGGTCTAACCGTCGTAGTCGTTTTGCTTGCCGTTTGCTTTGGCGTAGCAGGTGCAATCGCCGTAAACAAACTACTACCGTCCAACGATGACGATACTATAAAATTTGCGTGGGATAAAGTTAGAGTTGCAAACGAAAATATGTATCCCGACGACTTTGAGTACGTCGATTACGCAGAAGAAGTTAAGTTCGATTACGAAAAGTATCCACTTCTTAGAAATCAAGGTCTTTTCTGGTTAAAATGGGACGAGGCTTCAGCTTCATATATCAAAATTGATGCCAACACCGCTGAAGGCGCAGCTCTCGTCGACCCCAATAAACCCACTATTATAAACATCCACGGAATGCTCGTTGAAGGATACCATACCGAGGAAATGTATTGGCTCCCTGACGACAGCGCAACGAGCGAAGAAATCGGCTACGATATGCCAGTTCAAACCTTCAAGTTCTGGTTTGACAAGGGTTATAACGTAGGTATGTATAGCTATCAAAAGTTCGCGGCTGAAGGTATTTCATATAACTCTATCGAAGAAAAGATGTGGGCAACCAACGGTAACGTCGGTATTCGCTATCAAAAGCCCGATATGAGCTACGACGAAGACGTATCAAACTATACCATTACCGAGCACTTCGCAGCAGATTATATTAGAGCTATGGCTCGCCTACCCGAAAACTTCGGCGACAAAGAAATCCGTTTTGCAGCTCACTCTATGGGTGGTCAAATGGTTACCGGCGGCACCTTCCTACTAACCGAGCTTGCTTCGGTAGGACAACTCGACCCCAATCAACTACCAGATAGAATTTGTATGGAAGATACCTTCTTCGGCGCTTTCGTAGGTATGGGCGAAAACGTAATCTACGCAGGTACTAGAGGCTTAACTCTTCGTTGGAGTGGTAAGCCCCTACCAAACGACACTACCGGTGAAACGGTAATCGAGTGCCTAAAGGATATCGCTGCAAACGGTATCGTATTTGAATACTATTCATACGACGCAAGCTTCCTACGTTTTGCTCAAAAGAAGCAAATGACCAAAGACCTAATCGACAACTCCGTTTATATCGTAATGGATCCAAAATTTGCTTCCAACGAACACTGCGGCGTTAGAGATTTCTATCTCACTTCAATCATCGTCGACTACGATTACGACGCCGACCTAACCGATGCGGAAAAGGTAGCTTATGCGGCTTCACTCCCCACCGAAGAACTAAAAACTTTGATAGGCAAATGCTTCCGCGTTCAAGAAGGTCAAACCACTATTATGCCAAACGATGACGTCTACGTAGAAGCTACCGATAAATACTACCCACAAGACTAATATGGATAAATATCTTATATGTATAGGCGGGGGCGAAATTCGCTCTAAGGAAACGCTTGATATAGATAAAGAAATTGCACTACTTGCCAAACAAAGAGCAGGTGAAAAGAGAGCCGTTGCCGTTTTCGTAGGCACGGCTTCTCACGATTCACTGCCCTATTTTAACTCATTCCGCAAAACCTATACTTCTCATTTTGATATTAAAGCCGACCTTGCCCTACTTACAAAAAAAGATATACCTATGGATAAGATAAGTGGCAAGCTCCAAAATGCCGACTTAATCTACGTTGGTGGCGGCAATACTATTTTTATGCTCGAAACTTGGAAAGCAACGGGCTTTTTGGATTTACTCCTTGACGCATATAACCGCGGCGTAATCATAGCAGGATTATCAGCCGGCGCTATATGTTGGTTTGAGAAGATGTATACCGATTCCGTAGAAGGCTCCAAGTACGAAATCGAAGAAGGTTTAGGCGTGCTAAAAGGAATGATGAGCCCACACTACGACAATCGTCCCGAGTTTGACGAAATCGCTAAAAACTATCCTATTGCTTACGCCGTCGAAAACAAGAGTGCAATCGTTTTTAAAAACGGCTCATACTTACGTACTCTTAGTGCGGGTGGCGATTCTTATAAGTTTGAAAACGATATAAAAATCAAACTTTAGTATAACCATTTATAGTTTTAAAGTATCCTAAAATATAGATCAGCGCTAAATATTGTGCTGATTTTTTATTACGTTTTTTCTTTTCAACTTAGTGGCGGTATCACCTATTTATCTCTTGAATTTTATACTAAAGTATGATATAATATTTATACTATGTTAGATATTAAAAATTTATGGAAAGATGCTTGTAGCACCATTATTGGATTAAAGGGTATTAACGCCGTTTCTTATTCCGTTTGGATTGACTCCCTAACGCCCCTTTGCGTTAAGGATAATTCTTTGGTATTGCTTGCACCGTCGTCAAACAATAAGCTCACCGTAAACAAAAACTACAAGGAAGCTATTTGCGACGCCTTAGCTAAAACGGGCTCGATGATTACCGACGTAACAATCATTATCGAGCAAGAAAAAGATCTTTACGAAGAAGAAATCAAGCAATACTCCGAAGTCACCAAGGAAAAATCACCAATCGACACCAAGAGTCAATTCGTATCTCGCTATACGTTTGACAACTTCGTCATAGGCGACTCCAACAATCTTGCCTATCACGCAGCACTAAACGTTGCTCAATCTCCCGGTGTATCCAACTCCACCTATCTTGGATTCAACCCCCTATTTATCTACGGCGGCGTTGGTCTTGGTAAAACCCACCTTCTACACTCTATCGGCAATTATATCGCAGACAATATGCCCGAGCTAAAGGTGCTTTACACCAATTCCGAGCAACTCATCAACGACTTCGTAAGCTCGCTTGCAGCCAACAAAATGGTTGCTTTCCGTACTAAATATCGTAGCGTTGACGTACTGATGATAGACGACGTTCAATTCCTACAAAAACGTACCGGTCTACAAGAAGCCGTATTCCATATTTTCAACGACCTATACCAAAACGGCAAGCAAATCGTACTTACGTCCGACCGTCCTCCAAAAGAAATCGAAACTTTGGAAGATAGGCTTCGCTCACGTTTTGAAGCAGGTCTTATCGCAGATATCGGCGCACCAAATCTCGATATGAGAATTGCTATCATTCGCAAAAAGATGATGCTCGAAAAGATAGCGGTAAACGACGAAGTAGTTTATTACATTGCCGAAAAATGCGACTCCAATATCCGTGAGCTCGAAGGCAATCTAAGCAGAGTAGTCTTCTATGCTAAACTCAAAGGTCTACCTTGCCCCGATCTTGAAATCGCAAAGGAAGCGATGAGCCACACTTCCACCAAGAAGCAAGGCGTAATCGATAGCCAAGATATCATAAACGCAACCTGTAATTACTTCAAGATTTCAAAAGCCGACATCATTGGCAAAAAGAAGACCAAAGACCTTGCAGAAGCAAGAATGATTGCTATCTATCTTATAACCGATATGCTCACTATTCCGCTCGTTTCAATAGGTCAACTATTCGGCGGCAGAGACCATACAACTATTATACACGCGCGTGATAAGATATCGGCTCAGCTCCAAGAAAACAACCCGCAAACCAAACGCGCAATAGACGATATTAAAAATATGCTCAAGGACTAATGGGGATAACCCAAAGTTCTGTGGATAACAAGGGTATAACTATCAACTTTTTATCCACATACAAACGGTTGATTTATCGTTGCTTTGATAGGTAAAATCCTAAAAAGTTGACTTAAAGCGGAGTTATCCACATATCAACCGCCCTTATTAATATTATTAATCCTATTCTTTATATAAAAGGAGAATTATATGAAATTTATATGCAATACCGAAGAACTTTCAAACGCTCTTTCAACAGTATCTAAGGCACTATCAGCTAAACCAAATATTCCAATCTTAGAAGGTATAAAAATCTCCGTTCAAGGCGACACCGTTACTCTTACCGCAACCGACCTTGAACTCTTCATCGAAACTAAAATCAAGGCAACCGTAAAAATCGAAGGCGATTGCGTAGTTACCGGTAAGTTTATTAACGAATTCGTAAAGAAACTCACGTATCTTGACGAAATCGAGCTCGAAAAACTTGGCAATACCATTTCTATTAAGTACGGCGAAAACGAAACCGAAATCCAATGCCTTGAAGAAGATACCTATCCTGAAATCAGAAAGGTTAGCGACGAAGTTTATATGAAGGTTAAGGAAGGCGACCTTAAAGAAGCTATCGAATCCATCAGCTATTGCGTAGCTCAAGACGACACGCATCCCATTCTAAAGGGAATTCTGCTTGACCTAAACGCTGATCAACTCACCGCAGTAGCTCTTGACGGATATAGACTCGGCTACGCTAAGTGCGAAGTTATCGACGCATCTAAGGAAAGCTATAAAATCATCATCGCCGGTAGAACCCTTTCTGAAATCGCAAAGATTTTGGAAGAAGGTGACAAGGTAGTTAAGATTACTATGCAAAAGAACATCGTTCTATTCGACCTTGGTAACACCGTTATCACCACTCGTCTTATCGACGGCGATTTTATCGACTACAAAAAGCTCGTTCCTGCAACTTTCACCACCCACGTTACCCTTGAAAAAGACAAATTCATCAGTGGTCTCGATAGAGCTTCTCTCGTTGCAAGAAAACAAAAACACAACTACCTAAAGCTTTCTATTTCCGGTAACGTTATCGAGATTAATTCTAACTCCGATATCGGTAAGATACGTGAAACAGTTAACTGCGTATTGGAAGGCAAAGACCTTGATATCGCATTCAACTCAAGATTCCTTGCAGACGCGCTTTCAAAGATTAAGGAAGACTTCATCGACGTTAAATTCAGCGGTGCAACCTCCCCTACTATCATCGTTCCAAAGGAAGGCGACAAGTTCCTATATATGGTACTTCCCATCCGTATGTTAGGCTAATTTAAACAAGCGTTAGATAAATAAAAAAAGCCCTAAAAATGATAAATCTTTTAGGGCTTTTTTTTGTCTTTAAAGCAAGCTAATTACTACCTAATATTTTGATATCGAAAACGTCGTCAAAATAAATTCTTGCGTTTTCTGTTTCGATAAATTGCATCGTAGCATTCAGCTTTTTTAACGTGCCTTCAGTCTTTATATAACGACCGTTTTTATAATATACGACTTCCAGCTTATCACCTTTATTTAGGCGCGTTAAAAGGCTGTTTAAACGCTCGGTTTCTTCTTCCGTAAGCTCGTGCTTATCAACTCTTAATCTTCGCTCCTCGCGCCGCCTAAGCTCTTCTTGTAAACCTTTTAAAGCATCAAACGGCATAAACTGTTTTGCTCTGTCTTCTCTATTCACCATTGTGCCCACCTATCATTTTATTGCGTTCTTTTTGAGTGGATTCTTCCAAAATATCAAACCCACGAAGTATGGAGTTTTTGCCAAACTTATCTTTTATCGATAGTACGCTAAGCTCCAGATTTTTTTCTTTTTCTAAAAAATCGAAGTTTGTAAACAGGTCGTATCCAATCGCGCTTTCGTCGGAAATATAGCTAAAAGATATTCCTAATCTTCTAATCGGGAATCCTATAGCCGCGTGTTTAAGAAAAAGGTCGTTTACGTACTTACTGATAGTACTATAAGATGAAGTAGCAAACTTAAACTTAACCGAGCCACCGCTTGGCGGAATACTGTCTTTAGAATATCCTATATAAATTCCAACTCCGCCTGCAATAAGGTGCCTTTTTAAAAGTTCCTGCGTGCAGCTCAGCGCCATTTCTTGAAGTACCGTGTAGGCTTTATCGGTTTCATAGTCACAAAACAATATTTGCGAAGTAGATATACTCCTTGATTTCCTCTTATAATTTTTAATATCACTAATAGTACAGCTTTCTTTTCCGTTTGCGTGGTCAATTAGTAGCTCAGCGTTTATTCCAAACTCTTTATATAGTAAATAGGACGGGGTTTTAGTTACGTCTTCCATAGTATATACTCCGTACTTTTTTAATCTATTTATAGTTCCTTTGGATATACCCCAAAAGTCACTAAGCGGAGTGTGTTGCCAAAGCGTTTCTTTGAATAGTTTTTCGGTTAAAAATCCAATATGATTAGCACTCTTTTTTGCCGAAATATCAAGCGCAACTTTTGATAAAAACAAATTGCTACCAACGCCTGCCGTAGCAGGAATACGTATCTTATCTTCAATCTCTTTCATAAGAAATTTTGCAAAAGATATAGGTGTGGTTTTATAGGTTTTTAGGTAGGAAGTAATGTCTAAAAAAGCTTCGTCAATAGAGTAAACGTGTATGTCGTCAGGCGATATATAATTAAGATAAATATCATATATATCGGCTGCATATTGTATGTATTTTTTCATACGCGGCTTAGCATCGATAAACTTAACGTTTTTAGGAATATCGTTTATTCTGCATCTATTCTTAATTCCAAGAGATTTCATTTTTGGTGTAATAGCCAAACATATTGCATTGTCCCCACGTTTGATATCTGCCACGACAAGGCAGGTTTCAAAAGGATTTAAGCCCCTTTCAGCACACTCGACGGAGGCGAAAAAGCACTTCATATCAATGCAAAGATACCATCTATTTTCACTCATAATCAACCATTTTATTCCATAAATACAAACATTTGTTCGTATATTTAGTATATAACTAAAACTTCAAAATGTCAACGTTTAAAAACTGCCATATTATGGGTGATATATAGAAAGTAACGAAATTGTTACGTATAAAAACGTAATGAAAGTTATAGCCAAATAACATTATCGTTTGTATTAGCGTAAAAGAACAATAGAATATATGTTAAACGACTCTAATTAGGATAAATAATTACACTATAAGTAAACGAAAAGAGAAC
>JAFTZC010000024.1 GCA_017461065.1 Clostridia bacterium
AAAAGTTAAAATAAAAGGCTCGCTGTCGCGAGCCTAATCGTTGTTATTCAGCAGTGTAGTTATCAAAGTAGCCTTGGATAAATACGATAGGAGTACCCTTGTCGCCTGAACCCGAAGTAAGGTCACAAAGTGAGCCGATAAGGTCCGTGAGTCTTCTTGGGGTAGTGCCTTCGGAAGCCATCTTGCCAACGAGATTGTCGTCCTTTTCGGTGATCTTGTTTTTGATTGCTTCCTTAAGAGCTTCGCCGCTAAGGTCAGCAAAGTCGTTGTCAGCAAGGTACTTGAGTTTTAGCTCGTTTGGAGTGCCCTCAAGGCCCGAAGTATAAGCAGGTGCTACTACCGGGTCTGCAAGCTCCCAAATTTTGCCTACGGGATCTTTGAAAGCGCCGTCGCCGTAAACCATAACTTCGATGGTCTTGCCGGTTGCTTCCTTTAGCTTTGCTTGGATAGCGTCAACTACGACTTGGCAGTTGCGTGGGAAGAGCTTAACGGTGTCTTCGGTAGCTTTGTTGGAGCCGAGCAGGCCGTATGCTTCGTTGCAGCCTGAGCCGTTAACGGGAGCGTTCATAATTTCGTCAAGGCCAAGTACGATTTCGCCACCGTTGTTCTTGAGAATTCTCTTGGTGCGTGCACGAGTGTGGATGTCGCAAGCAAGAACTTTCTTGGTGTAGCTTAGGATAGCCTTGGGGTTGTTGGCAAAAATGATTTCACATTCAGCGCCGCAGTTTTCAACCAATTCTTTGTAGTATGCAACGTAATCCATACCGGTGAAGGTGTGTTTTACGTAACCGAATAGGTTTCTGTAGGTTTGAAGGTCAAGCACGTCGGTGTAGGGGTTAACGCCCTTTTCGTCAACCATATCAAGGCTGATAAGGTGGTTGCCAACTTCATCTGATGGATACGAGAGCATCAATACGACCTTCTTAACGCCTTTTGCGATACCACGAAGGCAAATAGCAAAACGGTTACGGCTAAGAATGGGGAAGATAACGCCAACGGTAGCGTCGTCGCCGAACTTTGCCTTGACGTCGGAAGCGATGTCGTCAACCGAGCAGTAGTTGCCTTGTGCTCTTGCAACGATAGCTTCGGTCATAGCAACGACGTCACGATCGTGGAATGCGATATTTTCTTCTCTTGCTGCGTCGAGAACGGAATTGGTAACGATGTCAACGATATCGTCGCCTTGTCTGATTATTGGTGCGCGTACTCCGCGTGAAACGGTGCCAACCATGCGTCCCATAGTAAATCTCCTAAAAATGGAAGTTCATAAGTATACTTATGACTTAAAAATTATACACTATAACCACCAAAAGACAAGGGATTTTTAGTAAAAAAATTTTATTTTTTTAGGACCGTGGCTAAAAATTGGTCAAAAAGGGCAATTTTTGCTTAAAATCGAATTGATATATTTTTATATCAATTGAAAAATCAGCACTTGGGTGCTATACTTATATACGCAAAAGCTAAAAGGAGCAAGAAAATGGTACTGCTACTCGTCGTAATTTATATTACTTTTATCTCACTTGGTCTACCGGATAGTTTGTTTGGCGTAGCGTGGCCACTCGTGCACCTTGATTTCGGTTTGCCCGAAAGTTTTGGCTCGCTTTACTCCATCATCATAGCCTTTTCAACGGGCGGTGTCAGCTTTTTTGCCGGCCCATTGATAAAAAAATTCGGCACGGGTTGGGTAACTGCGGTGTCGGTGATTCTTACGGCAATAGGACTACTTGGAATCAGCTTTGCTCCCAATATTTACGTTATGATAGCCTGCGCTATCGTGTCGGGATTGGGCGCAGGCGCCATTGACACGGGACTTAATAACTTCGTTTCTCTCCACTACAAAGCCATCCATATGAATTGGCTACATTGCTTTTGGGGCGTAGGCGTTACGGTTAGCCCACTTATTATGAGCGTCTTCCTTAAGGGTGGCGAATGGAAGATGGGTTATCGTGCCGTTTCGTTCATCCAATTCGGAATAGCCATAATCGTCTTTATATCGTTGTTTCTATGGCGAAAATATGACAAAAGGGAGCCCGAAAGCGCTGTTTACGTTCAAGACGAGCAAGTCAAAAAAGAGAAAATTTCTATCAAGAAGATGCTCCTATCCCCCGGTGTTATAACGGGCATTTTGTCACTTGGTTTTTACTGCATAGTGGAGTTTTTGATGGGCACTTGGGGTGCAAGCTACCTTGTGAACGCAAGGGGAATGGACGTAGATAAAGCCGCTCAAATGGTGTCAATATACTACGGTGGTATTATGATAGGAAGGTTTATCTCGGGCATAGTTTCCCTAAAGGTGAACGACAAAAACCTTATCCGCGGTGGAGCAAGCATACTTCTTCTTGGCGTAATTATGCTTGCAATACCAAACGAGATAACCATATATATCGGTATGTTGCTAATAGGCGTAGGTTGTGGTCCGATATTCCCATCAACTTTACACTCCGTACCGCTTAGACACGGCGCCGAGCTAAGTACCTACGTTACGGGATATTATATGACGGGCGCGTATACCATAGGCTTCCTAACTCAAGTGGTGTTTGGATACGTCGCAACAGCTTTGAGCTTTGAAATTATGCCGTATATAATGATATGTATAGTAGGAATAATGCTCGTTTTGGTTGAAGTTACCAACAAAAAGACGGCAAAGGAGATAGTCAATGGATAAGAGTTACGTGCTAAAAATTTTAGAGCTACTCCAGAGCGCGCCTAAAGCTGATATCGACTACAAAGAGTTAAAAGAAATCGACTATCAAGGCTTGCCAAAACAAGCTTCGGTTGCGTTTAATTACTCTAACCTAATTGAAAGGGGTGTTAGCTTGTTCGAGGTTGACGTGCCCACGCTATTGTGCGTACAAGAGTGTGCGACGGCGCTTGGATATAGCGCACTCGAAGTTAAGGAGTTCGTTAACTACCATAAAGGCGTAGTCTTAGGTAAGGACGGAGTTCTTAGGAAGTATCCACTCCAAACGCTCGTTCGCTCGGAAAAGAAGGGCAAGACCATTTACTTGGGTAGTAGTGCATTAAAGGCTCTTATGGAGAAAAAAGGATTGGATACGAAGGGTTTGTTCGTAAGTCAAATTCCCGTATTTCAACAATCAATAGAGCAAAAACGCAACCTTGACTATCTTCAAGACGAGCTTAACTATGCCACCTATCGCGTAGTGCTCCGCAACGGTAGACGCAGTTTCTTCATTGACAAAAACCCACCAAGGTTAGTCGTTCACAACGAAAGCAAACTGCTTGAAAAGGCTGTTAGGGAGCTTTATGAGCTACTTGAAGAAAAAGAAATAATATAGTTATGGAACACAAAGGAACGGTAGAACTTCAAACGGAGAGATTGATTTTAAGGCGCATAACGGAGCAAGACGTTCCGTTTGCTTTCAAAAATTGGTGCAACGACGAACGTGTAACCAAGTTTTTGACTTGGCAACCACACGGTAATATTGACGTAACGCAAGCCGTTCTTAGAGAGTGGATAAAAGAATACTCACGCAGCAACTTTTACCAATGGGCAATAGTACCCAAAGACCTTGGCGAGGTGATAGGAACGATATCCGTCGTTAGGGTTAACGATGAAAAAGAGCAACTCGATATGGGCTATTGCATAGGGTATGAATGGTGGCACAAAGGATATACGAGCGAAGCTCTCAAAAGGGTCATAGACTTTTTGTTTGCAGAAGTGAAGCCCCAAAAGATAGTTGCTTGCCACGCAACGGAAAACCCAAATTCCGGCAAAGTGATGCAGAAAGCAGGTATGCAATACGAGCGCACGATGATAGGCGCTGGGCACTGTAACAAAGGTCAAATAGACGTCGTCGTTTATAGTATTGAAAAATAAAAAGGAACGCCGTTGCTGGTGTTCCTTTTTTATTGGTAGCGGGGATGGGCACTCGATACTCCATAGGAATAAATCACAGTGTAGTCAAAGTTTATGAGTACCGTGGGTGTTGTTGCTCTTGGGCGGCTCGTCAGATTTGCGTTGCAAATTAGTGCACCACCCTTGCTAAAGCAAGCGTGGTTAACTAATCCACATCGCTCTAAAAACGAAAAAAGCAGCCCAATGGACTGCTTTCGTTTTTGGTAGCGGGGATGGGACTTGAACCACATGACCTTCAGGTTATGAGCCTGACGAGCTACCGAACTGCTCTACCCCGCGTCAGAGTGCCTATATAATATATCAATATAAAAAAAGTTTGTCAACCAAAAAATCAGGTTTTTTGCGATGTTCTTAATTTTATTATAATTATATTACCGACACGTTTATATTATACCTAATTTTGATTTTTGAAAAATTTTCTTTTTACCTATTGACAAGGTAGGTGTATGGTGCTATAATATGACATCATAAACCGATGAGGCGGAGATAACGTAAGATAAGACTACACAGAGAGCCCGTGGTGCTGAGAGTCGGGTTAGAAACTGTCCTACAAATGGACCGCTGAGGGCGCAGTCAAAAGAACAGACTT
>JAFTZC010000025.1 GCA_017461065.1 Clostridia bacterium
GGTGCCGTACTTGGTCTTGCTCAAATCTGCTTTGCTACGAGAAAGGACCTCAACCGTCCGTACTTCCCAACCGAAGAAGATAACACCGTAAAAGAAAGTAACGGCAACGTATCGACTATAATTATTCTCGGTATGTTGACTTCCATAATTATTGGCGGCGTGCCACTCGTATTCAGCGTACTCGATGCGCTCAAGGGTGACGGCATAGCCAACTTTACTTATTTGTTTGCAGGTGGTCTATCAATACTTGTATTGATAGCATCGCTTCTTTATACCTTTATAGGTATGAGAGCTAAATTCGAAAGATTGTCAGAGGGGGATTAGTGGGTATGAAGAAAAAAGTTATAGCACTTATTATGATTATACCGCTCATCTTCCTTATTACGCTATTTAGCGTAGGCGAAGTGGCAAGTATACTCGCTGACATTCCCGTTAGCGGTATAAAGATTACCACCCAAACCGACGAAGGCTTCATTTATCTTGATATGGCAAGATATAACGCTGACCCCGATAACTTCATTTATATGCAAGCACAGGTTGAGCCTTCCAATGCAAAAAATCAAAACTATAGCTTTAGGGTAGAATCGGCTGAAGAGGGCGTTGAGCCTGCCGATATCGAAATCGATAGCGAAAGTGGCTTGCTAACTCTAAACGGC
Source organism: Clostridia bacterium (assembly GCA_017461065.1). Classification (GTDB taxonomy): domain Bacteria; phylum Bacillota; class Clostridia; order Christensenellales; family DTU072; genus Stercoripulliclostridium_A. The sequence continues at coordinate 657 of JAFTZC010000025.1, forward strand.
ACCGGCAAAGCAAAGGTTACGGCAGTATCTGCCGACAACGGCTTTACCGATAGCGTAGTAGTAAACGTAAGGTCCAGCAAGGTCGTATCTCTTGAACCTAAGCTCAGCCGTCTTACCGGTGGAAATATTACTTTGGATAAGATTGGCGAGAACGAATACTCCGCTACGCTCATTCCCGAGGACTATCAATTTAGTGCAGCCATTTATCCCGTTGAAGTTAGTGATAGTAGCGTAACTTGGACTTCAAGCGACGAAAACGTTATCACAATCAACTCCGTTACCGGCAGAGCAACCACCCGTCTTTCAGGTGAAGCAACGCTTACCCTTGACTGCGATAATGCTGTCGAAGGCTTTGAGCCTATCACCATTAAAGTGACCGTACCATATAATGGTGGAGAGTCGGGTATAGTAATCGAAGGTAAATCGGAAAAGGAAATGACCTATAACGTAGGACAAAACGTAATTTCCTTCTTGGTTGAGCTCGAAGAAGCAAATTTGAACTTTGGCGCGAGCGAAAAACTCGTTATCAGCGGTGCAAATAGCTCTTACGTAGTCGCTGATAGCTACGAAGCCTTAGATTTGCAAGGAAAGCGCTTTAAAGTTACCCTAACCCTATCTGAAGGGCATCCGGCGAAATTGGATTTAGACCTAACTCTACCGTCAAAAATGCAAAGCAGTAAGCTCGTAGCGGTCTTCCAAGAGTTCAGCTTTAACGTTTTCACGTCCGCTCACCTTGGACTTGAAGACGACGTCTACCAAAAGAAGGATGCAACAATAAAATTTGCAGCAGTCGGCGTACCGAGCGACGAAAACGTCATATACGAGTGGTATGCTCAAGACAGCGCGCTCAATATCAAGACCTACGCAAACAGCAGTATCGTTGACCTAAGTAGCGCGAGCGTAGGCACGTATAGACTCGTCATCAGCGCCTTTGAAAAGCTTGAGGGAGATGAAAGGGGCGAGCTCGTAAAATCCATTACCAAGACCATCCACGTAGTAAGGGGCGTATACTCCGTTGAATTTGTAACGAGTATGGGCTCAAGCGATATGGAAGGCTTGCTCACCTTGGGTGACACCGTAATGGATGCGGCAAATGCATACAAGGAAAACTACCGTCCCACGCTCAATATGAAGGTGGCTTACGACGACGATACTACCGGCGGATACTCTATGGAGGACCTTGAGTTTAGCATATCCGACGAAAGCATCGTAAAGCCTTACGCAACCACCGAAAACTTCAAGATTGACGTTTTGGCAGACGGCATAGTAACCATAACGGCAAAGTGGAAAAACGGCGTACATTTCAATCAAGATATCAAGACAACGCTCAAGATTCGTGGCGTTAACGGCGGCGTTATGGTTGGTGCGGAATCCGACGATAACCTAAGGAACTACCGCGCACTCAAGCGTGCTTCAAGCGAAGGTAGAAAGGTCATTCTTATGAAGGACGTTATGCTTGGCTGGTCCAAAATGACGGAGACGGAGCTTAAGGCTGAAGCATACACTATGCTTACCGATTACGACTGGACTTACTATGCAAACCTTAATAAGAATTATCCCGACAACAATCCCGTTGCACGTCCAAGCGTTTACTATCTCATCGAGTTCCGCAACGACGTATACGGCAACGGCCATACCGTAAACGCAGATAACTTCACTATGGCAAAGGATTCCACCGGCAATCCATTGCTCTTCAAGGGACCGCTTAACTTTGTTGCAATTGCAACGGCGTCGGTTAAGGCACAAGATAACATCGTATATCTCGTAAGAGAAAAGGGTGTTGATATCAACAATATCAATCTAAAAGGCTGCTCTGATAGTAGCTTGATGGCAGATAGCGGTGGTATGGACCTAACTAAGCTCAACTACGCCGGAACCACCCTTGAAATCAGCGGTGACACCAACCTTACCAACAGCCGTGTATCAAACGGTAGAACGGTAATACGTATCTTTGGCGGCGAAGTGCTAAACGAAGGCACCGCAAACGCTACTACGAAGGTTACGGCAGCAAGTGAAGTAAACGTAAGCGAGCATCGCTTAAAGGCTCGTATCGAAAGCTGTATCATTACCAACGCACGTGAGTTCTTGGTAAAAATCGGTTCGAACCTATCGATATTCAATGAATCCGACGTCAATGGGTTTGTTTACAATCCCAAGCCTTTTACCAACGCTTCAGGCAGCGCATACACGCTATATAACCACGCTAACGCAAGCAACGATTACTTCTATAACAACTACGTTATCACCGACGTAACGCTAAAGAACTCCGTGCTTGCAACCAGCGGTTTGTTTACTATCGGTATGGAAACGCACTTTGCAGGCAATATGCTGGGTACGTTGAGCCCCGATTGGTACGGATGCGGCGGTACTTCGTACGCGAGTGTGCTTAAAATGGAAGGTCAAGTTAAGATGTACGATTGGAAGGAGCTAAGCAAGGTAGACAGCTCAACGCTAATCGAAACCACCAACGCTGCAAACGAATATCTAACGCTTAGAATCGACAAGATGCTACAAAAGGTAGTTGACGTACGTAACTTTACCGATATCGTCTCTATCATTGACGGAAAGGAATACGTTCACGGTGGCATTGCAATGTACGGCGGCGGTAGAAACTACTCTTGCATTGATACTACCAATCTTGAAAGTGAAAAGATGACGGAGTATATGGTAAACATCCGCGACCTTGCAAAGAATCCTGCTGCGGACGGTTCGGATAAGCTATTCGTTCAACAGGGTGAAAACCTGCCTGCAGCCGCAGGTGAAAACGACTTTGCATTCTATATGTACGATGCAAGCTCGAACTTCAATTATCAACAACAACAGGCCGAAATCAATTCCGGCTCAGCATATATCATACCCATTGCGCCTGTTAACTAAGGCAAACAATAGGAGGTAAACCTAATGACAAAGAACAAACTGATTAAGACTCTCGTAGTAGTTATGATGCTACTATGCACCGTCGCAATTCTATTTGCTTGTTCAAAGGGCGGGTCAGATAGTGACCCCGACACAAACGACAACACCTTGGGAATAGTCGTAGACTTTATGGATGGTGATGAAAAAATCTATTCAACCACCGACCCCCAAGAGGCATTGAGCTTTGAGCCTGAAGCAAAGGAAGGCTTGGTATTCAAAGGTTGGTATTTGGATGAGAACTTTACCGAAGAAATCAAAAAGCTCCCCACCAAGAGCGTAACCCTTTATGCAAAGTGGGAAGTTCAAACCTTCAAGGTAAAGTTTATCCATAACGACGGCTCTATCATCAAGGTAAACGGCGAGGATTATCAAATGGTCGAGTACGGCCAAGCTGCCGTTGCTCCCGAAGACCCCACTCTCGAAGGCTTTGACTTCAAGGGCTGGGACGAGGACTTCAGCTCGGTAAAATCCGACCTAACCGTCAGAGCAAAGTTTGATACCAAAACCCAAGACATCATAGTATATGATGACAACGGCGAAGTTATCAAGAGCGTTACCGCTGCAATAGGTAGCGATATCACCGTGCTTTACAACACCTTGTACGACGACGTAGAAGGCGCAATTCCGGGCGGTCTTAGCCTTGACGCACTTTGCACCGACCCAGAGCTTACCGAGACTTACAAGGCGCCTACAAGCGGTCACGTAATGCCTACCACCGACTTGGTGCTTTATGCAAAAGTGGTTATGCAAGATATCGAAGGCTTGAAGATTACCGCAGACCGCGATAACTTCCGTTACGACACCAAGGGATTCAAGCTAACTGCTTCCCTATACTCAAACAGCATTATTAATTATGCATACGAGTGGTACGACGTAACTCAAAGCGCAGTGATTGCAGGCGAAGACAAGAGCGTTTTGAACGTAGGATGCAAGGACGTTGGCGAATACTCTTACGAAGTAACCGTCACTGCAAGCTACAAGAACTTGGCACCTAAGCAAGCAAAGGCTCTCGTAACCGTTACCGTTACCCCCGGCACCCTTGAAAACTTGGTTAGCGTTGAAGGCTTTAGCGACGTTTATAACGGCAAAATACGCGAACTAAACGTTTCGGGCATTCTCCCCGGTGACGTTGTAACTTATAGAAGAGTGGGCGAAACCGATTACGTTCCATCATTCATCAAGGATGCAGGCGACTACAAGCTCGAAACCAAAGTAGAGCGCGCTAACTACGAACCAATCGAATTCACCGGACTTGATGCAGTCAACGTAAGTATTGCTAAGGCTGAACTTACCCTTGAGATTTCACTACCCATCTCAAGAGTACACGGTGGCGTATATTATATCGTTTACGGCTCCGTTCAACCATATATCGAGCACGTTATCACCGGATACGTTGAGGGCGAAAACGAAACCTTCTTGGAAGGCTCAAAAATCCAAGATAACCCATATAGTGCAGGTTCTCCAATCGGTAGATATACCCTTGGACTACAAAAGGACTGCTGGACGCCCAAAAACTATGAGTTTGTAAATTGGCCCACCGTTCAGCTTGAAGTTATCAAGCGTGAACTTACCATTAACGTTGATTCCAAGGCAGTAGTTTACGGCGAAAACGTTCCCGTTTACACCGCTTCTCTTGAGGGCGCGGTTGCTTCTGACGTTGACAAGATTAAGGCAGCAATCGATTACACCTGTGCTTACGACGTAGGCAAGGGCGCAATCCTTGACGACAACGGAGAAGTAACAGGCTATGAATATCCCATCGTAGCAAGCTATACTAACGACGACTACGACATTACCATCAACAATTCAAGCTTGGTAGTTTCTCCTAAGGCAGTTACTATTACTCCTAATAGCTTCTCAATCACCTATGGTGACGCAATGCCAAGGTACTCGGTTAAGATTGAAGGTCTTGTAAACGACGAAGACGACCTTGGTACACCAAGATACGTTTGTTCATATAAAGCGAATGCTAACAACAAAGAGTATTCGGGAGTAGGAACTTATCCTATTAGCATTGGCGCAGATAACTTAGGCAACCCCAACTACACCATCACTTGTGGTACCGGTGTCGTTAGAGTTAACCCCAAGAACATCACTATGTCAATGGCATCAAGCTCAATCGTTTACTACGATGCTTATCCAACGAACGACGCTTTTGCAACCAAGCTAACGGCAGAAGGCTTGGTTGGCGCAGATACCATTGAGACTTCACTCAAGACCACCGCTCAATCGTTTACTTCCAACTATGCAATCGGTCAACCCGTTGGTACCTACAACGTAACGGTAGGCGGTTACTACTCACCCAACTATATCATTAACAACAATAGCGCAGTAGTAGGCACCCTTGTAGTAGGCAAAAAGTCTTTGACCATCCACGCTCAAAACGCAACCATAACCTATGGTGACGAGCTTGATATCGAGGTTACCTATACCGGACTCGTAGGCGACGACCTATTTAACCCCGAATTAGCAGTAACCGAAGGCTCTATCGTAGGCGGTTATGAAGCAGGCTACAACGTAGGTGAGCACAAAGTAAGCATTGGTAACTACACTGCAAGCAACTACGAAATCAGCTATGAAGACGGCACCATCACCGTTGTTCCAAGAGAGCTTACCATAAAGGCAAGAGGCTATACCGATGAAGAAATCGTTTGGGACGGAGCATTCGATAGCGCCGTAAACGGAAGAATACTCGAAGCAGTTGGTCTATATGCAGGCGATACCATCACGGGTATTGTTAAATCAACCAGCAGCGTTGAAGGTATTTACGTTTCAACAGGTAGCGCTCTCAACGAAAAATTCGCTTGGGACAGCGAAAACCCATTTGCAATCGTAAGTGGTGGAGAAGATAAATTAAGCAACTACACCGTTTCTTACGACTTCCAAGTAGCAATCAACACCGTAGGCGTATTCGTAACTGCTAACTCGGTTATCTACGACGGCACGGCACACGGCCTTGACCTTGATTATCCATTTGGCACCGACTTTGAAGGTCTTGACCTTGTAACCGTTGAGTACTCAACCGACAACGTAACTTACTCAACCGAAATGATTAAGCATACGGTTGTTGGCGAATATGGCATTTACTACAAGATTACTCGCGGCGGTGAAGTTAAGGCAAACGAAAAGCTAACCCTTACCATTGCTCCACGTCCCATTACAATTGAAGTTGATGAAAAGACCATCACCTATGGTGATGCTGACCCCGAACTCACTTACCAAGTAGGGGGAGAGGGCTTTGCAATGGGCGAAGACATCAACTCTCTTGGCACTTTGGCATTCAGTGTAGTTGGCGAAGAGGGTGCTTACGTTGGTAACGCAGGTTTCTACGACATAGTAGCAAGCGGACTAAGCAACGATAACTACGACATCACCATCGTAAACGCAACCTTGACTGTAAACAGAAAAGACCTATACGTTACTGCAGGTAGCTATACTATCACTTATGGCGATAGCCTACCCACCTACGCAGCAACCACCGAAGGCTTTATAGATGGCGAATCGGTTGAGTCACTTGGCACTCAAATCCTATTCAACTGTGCATTTACCGCTGACACTAACGGTAAGGCAGGGGAATATGCAATCGTTCCCGTCCTAAGCCTACAAAACTACAAGACCATCGCAACGAGTGGTAGTCTAAAAGTTAACAAGAAAGCAGTTACTTTGACTGCAGATAGCAAGAACGTAACCTTTGGTGACGCAACTCCGGAACTAACTGCAACTGCAAGCGGTCTTGCAAGCTGGGACACCATTAACACTATGGGTACTATTACTCTTACAACCGCTTACGTAAGAGGCAACTCCGTAGGTCGCTACGACGTTAACGTAGATGCAACTTCAGATAAGTACGAAAGCACCTTGGTAAAGGGTAAAGTTGAAGTTAAGGCAAAGAGCGTCGTCGTAAGTTGGGGTGGTAACAACAATAAGTACACCTACGACGGCACCGACCGTTCGAGTTCAATTACCGCAATATATATTGACATTGACGGTGAAACCCAATATGCAAGCGTTGCGTTCAAGTCACAAAACGCAAGTTCAAAAACTCCAAACAAGTTCCAAAACGCAGCAACCTACAAGGTAACGGCAACGACCGCTGACACCAACTACGTTCTCACAAGTGCAAGCCTTGAGCTCGTTATGAACAAGGCAGAGTACTCGGCAGAAGACGTTAAGTACGAAGATTCGTTCAGTGGCGTATATTCACCCGAAAAGACCTTGAATAAGGACTACGCTCTCGGAAGAACGGGCTTCTATTGGAGAAACGGAGACGTTATCCCAACCGTTGATGTAGAGCAATACGATGTATACTACAACCTTGATAGCGAAAACTACTTTGACTTCAATCTTAAGGTTTACGTAATAATTACTCCTGCTCTCATTAGCCTTGACCACAATAGTGCAAGCGTAAGCACCAATATTGATATCGAACATCAAATCGACGTCAACAGCACCGATATGAATCCAAGCTACACGCTCAACCCCACCATTTGGTGGATTGACGGAGCTAAGGCAATCGGCGCAGGTTACACCGTAACTTACTCAAACGGCACGGTATTTAAGCCCGGCTCACATCTAACTACTATGACCTTTGCTTCCACCAATTACAAGCTCAACACGGAAGACGGCTCACAAGTAGTAAACTTCTTCATCAAGTACAAGAGCGTGCTCGTTGGCAGCACTCTATACACCCCCGAAGACGCTTTGAGCGCAGCAACTTCAGGTAACGCAACGGTTAGAGCAAACACGAGCTTCGCTACCGAGCAAGCAGTAATCAGCCGTTATTATAACGGAAGCGCATATTACACCGTAAAGAGTGGCGTAACCTTCTTGCTCCCACTTAGCGCAACCGATACCACCGGTTTCTTGAACGTTGGTGAAGTTGGTTCAAACGAGTACAACGCTCACCCCGTTGGTACTACTGACTCTAATCCAGTACCTACACTTTATATCACCTTAACCATTCCGCAAAACGTAACGCTAAACGTATCCGGTACTTTGACGGTTGGAGCAGTAACGGGTAAACAAATGCACGGCTACTATCAAAACGCAGTAACCGGTAATTATACCCAAATCAATCTAAGTGGTAACGTTATCGTTAACAGCGCAACGCTTAACGTATACGGCTATATTAAGGGGGCAGGTAAAGTAACCACCACCGGTTCAACCCAAGTAACTGAAAATATGTATCTAAGTGGTTGGATAGCTGGTTCAAGAACGGCAGCCAGATTTATTGGTAACGACGAAGTGTTTGCTACCACCTTTACAACGAGTGGCACCTACACGGTTGATAACCCTGTAATGTTCCCATTCAGCCAATACGAAGTAAGGGCAATCCAATCAACCCTTGAACTTCAATACGGCTCAAGTTTGCGTGGCGTAATCAAGATTTCAACGAGCGAACAAACTGCTTTGGGTATGACCGTTGTTAAAGCTAAGATCAACCTTGCATACTTCAATATTATTTCATCTTCAACCGATGAAAGCAGTGGCGTTCTCCGTATGACAAAAGCAGGTGATAAGATTACCAAGAGCTTTGCAAACGATAGGGTTAAGTTCACTCTTGACGGACAAATTTCCGACGGATACTCGGTACTAAGCATCCTTGTTATGGCAAAGACCGTAAGCGTAACGAGTCAAAAGGTTATATTCCCACTTGACGGAAGAATTGACATCGTAGTAAATAGTGGCACTTTTACTCAAAATTATCTCTATAAGATGATGCCGGGTGCAACCTTGACGGTAAAGAGCGGCGCAACCTATAATTTGAACGGCACGCTCGTAACCTATAAGAACGGATTTATTGACGTGGCTCCGTGTTATTACCCAACTAATAGAGGAGACGCTAAGGTATTTGTAGAAGGTACTATGAACGTAAACGGAAGCTTCGGTGGTGACATCTACGGCGTAAACGGCGGTAAGGTAGTCATCGGCTCAGGCGCAACCATCACTTCGGTTAAGTCAATTGAAGGTGACGGCTCAATGGCAAGAGACGGATTGAATATTAAGTTTACTTTCACGGAAGCCAATTCACAAGTTCGCAACCTAACGCTCAACAACGCAAGCGGCACGACCGCTGCGGCAGTAGGAACCACCTACACCTACAACGGCACTGCTTGGGCATAATAAAAATATGTGTGGCGTAGCAAATTTGCTACGCCACAGTTATATTTGCTTACGGCAAGTTATATTGCTTACGCAACTATCAAAAAAGGCTCTCCGTTTGGAGAGCCTTTTAATCATATAAAAAGATTATTTTTCTTCGTTAAGGATTACGTTGTTGTCGGGCTCGCTGAAATCAGTTAAAATACCAATGCCGATATCTTCGATAGCAAGGTCGAAAATAGCACCAAAATCAATAGCTCCGTTTTTAGCATCGATAACGCCACCAAGGTCAAGTCCGTATAGATTGATTTGTGGTAGAAGTGATGCGATTGCCGTAATAATGGTTTGTGAGCCGGTATTTGCAATGCCGCCAAGAGCGGAGTCCTTGATTGCGGGAACGGAGTTCATAACGTTGCCGATAAGGTCGTTTTTGACGACGTCAAGACGTTGGTTGGTAAATAGGTCTTGCATTGCAGGTTTAAGGTCGATTACCTTTACGTTTGAGTTAAGTGCGTTGAGTCTTGCAAATAAATCGAAGTCGGCAACTGCGTCGAGCGCGGTGTATACGATATAGCGGAGTGCCAAATCTTCTGCGCTATTTAGCTCTAAGAGTTCGTCGCCACCGAACCACTCGGCAACAAAGTTGAAGATGTATTCACCAACTGTTGCGGCACCGACGATGGGGAATTCTACGCCGTAAGACTCACATGCTGCTTCAACGCTGTTTGCGCCGTACAAAGGCATATCGAGTAGCTCTTCTACCATATCGCAGAAGTCGTTGGTTAGTTGCTTTGCACCCGTTGAAGAAGTATCGATATCAAAGGCGCCGACAATCATATTTACGTAGGTTGCAAGCTTGCCACCATAGAATAGATTTTCGCGCATATCCTTTTCGATACCGCGTCTTGCGTAGGTTTGATAGTCTGCAAGCACGGCTGCTCTTTCGTCAGCAGGTAAATAGTCGGGGAGGGTGTCTTCTTTGAGAGCGGGTAGGTTGGTGGTGCTAAAGTGGAATTCACTTCCAAAGCAATTTACCGTTCTGATAGGGGATGGTGCGCCTGCAAGGGACGATGTTTCGATATCGTATAGCGTTCTGCCTTGAGCGTCGGTGTAGGAAGCGATATCACTTGCGTGCATATGTCCGGTGAAGATATACTCAAGGCCAGCTTCCATAAGAGTTGCACGGAAGTTTTCCACGTCGTTGATATATGCCTTTTCGCTCGTGAAAATGGTGGTTATTTCACCAAAGTGGCTTATCATAGAGTAGTGGCTTATCGCAATTGGAATTCTGCCGTCGGCGATAGTTTCTTCAACGGCTGCTTTGGCCCACTCGATAAGGTCGGGGCTCTTGGATAGGTCTGCTTTAGCACGGGTAGCGTCAATAGAGATAACTCTATACTTGTCGCCAAGGTCTGCCGCGTAAGAGATGCTCTTGTCGTCGGTCTTGACTGCGCCTTCCCAACCCAATTCGTAGTAAATTTCTTGGAATTCCTGGTAATTTACGGCTTCAACGGTTTCTCTGTATCCGTTTTCAAATGACGGCGCACTTGAAGAAACATCGTGGTTGCCGGGCACAACGAAGACTTCGATACCGGCCTTTTCAACTTCTTTTAGGTAGTTTGCTACTTCTTGGTGGGTAAACTTGGTTGCAGTATCTACAAGGTCGCCCGTGATAAACAAAGCGTCCGGAGATTGCTTTACGATATAATCGAGCGAATTGCGGAATACGGCTTCGGTTAGATATTGCACTCTACCCGTACGACCTGCATCAAAAGCAAGGAAGTCGTCGCATAGGTTTCCTACGTGTTCTTCGGAGAATACGTGGGTGTCAGATATAACCATAATTTTAAGGTCCGGTTGGGGTTCAAACGTCTTTGCGCCGATTACGCCGACTAATGCGCCCGATACTGCGAGCGTTAGAACAACCACTAAAATAGCAATTCTTTTGGATAGTGATTTCATTTACTCTCTCCACAAAGGTATTTCACAAATTTTCGTATTACCAGTTAAAAATAGAAGATATATTTTATCATAGCACTACGTTAGTATAATTTCAAGTATCAATTTTTATAACTTTAACACACTCGCGAGCACACGTTATAAATATACTCTTGACTTTGCGCTTAAAATTTGCCATAATTATGAAATAAACTTGATTATGAGTGGAGGTGTTTTATGAAACACATCGATATCAAAAAAGTGCTTGATAATGGTAACGATTATTTGAGTGGCGACCTTACCGTTTGCGGTTGGGTTAGGACGGCAAGAGATAGCAAAGCAGTAGCTTTCATAGAGCTCAACGACGGCACTTGCCTAAAGAATCTACAACTAATCGTTGATAAAGATAAGATAAATGCAGACGTTCTAAAAGACGCTATGGCAGTAGGAACTTCTATTAAAGCTGTCGGTCAACTCGTAGTATCCGAGCGCAATGGCTACGAAGTTCAAGTTAAAGAAATGGAAGTTCTTGGCGTATGCCCAAGCGATTTCCCACTCCAAAAAAAGAGACACACCGTTGAATTTTTGCGTACTATCCCACACCTAAGAGTTAGGACGAGATATTTTGAATCGGTATTTGCAGTAAGAAGCGAACTTGCTCAAGCTATCCACAAGTACTTCCATATCAATGGTTACAAATACGTTCACGCACCAATCATCACCGGTAGTGACTGCGAAGGCGCAGGCGAAATGTTCCGCGTAACCACCCACGATTGGAAGACCGAGTTCCAAACCGAAGAAGAGTACTATGCAAACGACTTCTTTGCTAAGAAAGCAGGCCTAACCGTATCAGCTCAGCTCGAAGGCGAAATGGCAGCTATGGGTCTGGGCAAGATTTACACCTTTGGACCAACCTTCCGTGCAGAGCACTCCAACACCACCCGTCACGCAGCAGAGTTTTGGCACATTGAGCCCGAAGTATGCTTTGCTGAAATTGACGATATCATCGAAATTGCAGAAGATTTCATCAAGTTTATTATCAAAGAAGTTATGGCAAATTGCCCCGACGAACTACAATTCTTCAACCAATGGGTTGAAAAGGGTCTTATCGACAAGCTCAACAACGTAGTAGCAAACGACTTTGGTCGTTTGACTTACACCGAAGCAGTCGAAATCCTAAAGAATTGCGGCAAAGAGTTCAAATATCCCGTAGAATGGGGCGTTGGTCTACAAACCGAGCACGAAAAATATCTTGCTGACGAGTATCTTGGCAAGCCCGTATTTATCGTTGATTATCCTGCCGACATCAAGTCCTTCTATATGAAGCAAAACGCTGACGGCAAGACCGTTGCAGCAACCGACCTTTTGGTACCCGGTCTTGGCGAAATTATCGGTGGCTCCGAAAGAGAATGGGATATGGAAAAACTCCTAAGCGCAATGCAAAAGCGCAATATGCCTACCGAGGGTTACGAAGAATATCTTGATACCCGTAAGTATGGTAGCGTACCACACTCCGGTTTTGGTCTTGGCTTTGACAGAATGCTTATGTACATAACCGGTGTGCAAAACATTCGTGACACCTTGATGTTCCCAAGAACGGTAGGTTCACTATAAACCAATCGATTTAAGTTTTAGAGGTTGATATGAGTAAGGTAATTACACCAAGTGGATATAAAGCAGTGCTTGGTATTTATGATACGCAAACTGCCATTGGTATTTTGAAGCGCACTTTTGAAGATAAACTATGTCTTGCGCTCAATTTGAAGCGCGTTTCCGCGCCCTTATTCGTTGACCCTAATACGGGAATGAACGACGACCTAAACGGCTATGAGAGAGCAGTTTCATTTGACCTAAAGGAAAACGGACAACAAGCAGCAATCGTACACTCGCTTGCTAAGTGGAAGAGAGTGGCCCTAAAGGAATACGGCTTTAGCGCAGGAGAGGGTATTTATACCGATATGAACGCAATTCGCCGTGACGAGGAGCTTGACAACCTACATTCCATTTACGTTGACCAATGGGACTGGGAAAAGATTATCACCAAAGAAACACGCACTCTCGATTATCTCAAGAGAGTGGTAAAGTGTATCGTAGGTGCTATATGCGAAACTATGGACGTTTTGAAGTGTCGTTATCCACAGCTTACTGCTAAACTCAAGAGAAACGTTAAGTTCATAACCGCGCAAGAGCTTGAAGACCTTTACCCGGACCTAACCCCAAAGGAAAGAGAAAACGCCATCGTCAAGGAATACGGCACGGTATTCATTATGCAAATCGGCAAGACCTTAAAGAGTGGTTCTAAGCACGACGGACGCGCTCCCGACTACGACGATTGGGATTTGAACGGGGATATCTTATTCTGGCACGACACTTTGGGTTGCGCCCTTGAAATCAGCTCTATGGGTATTCGTGTTGACGAAAAGTCCCTTGACAAGCAACTAACCGAAGCCGGCAAGGACGAGCGTCGCGGACTACCTTTCCATAGTGCGCTTTTGAATGGTGAGCTTCCACTTACGATGGGCGGCGGCATAGGTCAATCGAGACTATCGATGCTAATGCTCCAAAAGGCACATATAGGCGAAGTACAAGTATCATTGTGGGACGAGCATACGCACGAATTATGCCGTCAAAACGGAATACATTTGTTGTAAAATAATTATGCCCACCAACGGTGGGCTTTTTTATACAAGGAGAGATAATGGTGGATAAGTACCAAAGCATTTTAGAAGTATGTCCAAGCGGATACGCGCTTGCAAAAAAAGCACTACTTGGCGAGCTTCAAGACGGAAGATACGAGCTTTATTACCAGCTACGAAACTAAGCCCGTTGCTGAAGGGCTATACGAAGCGCACAAGGATTATACCGACGTCCAGCTTATACTTAGCGGAAGTGAGATTATCGGCGTAATGCCCATTGATGAAATGTATAAGGGCGAGTGCGTTAAGCCTTATGAATACGACATAGAGTTGTATCGCGTAAGCGGTGGCAACTTGATTGAGCTCGGGGTAGGGGACTATCTTATCTAACGCCAAACGACGCGCATATGCCGGATATGAGCGAAACTCCACGAGCAATGCGTAAACTCGTAATCAAAATTCCGGTTTAGTAAGGAGAATAGGGGAAATTATGAAAAAATTAATCGTGGCGTTATCGCTTGCATTGTTCGTTAGCGTAATGGTCGTTGCAGTAAGCGTAAACTTTTTAGGTTTTGGCGACGGTATGAACGCAGGCGGAAATGAAATCGACTATTTTGCCGAAAACTCTTTTGAGTGCGAAAAGACGGAAAACGCCGATTTCGTGACCTACGCGCCAAAAGGTGTCAAAGCAAGATACGGACTAATATTTTACGTAGGAACGGCGATTGCGCCTGCTAATTACGATTATTTGGGCGAGTCTCTTGCTAAGCAAGGCTATCTTATGGTTGTTCCCAAGGCAAGCAAGGGCTTTACTTATCTAATGTATACCGAAAACGAGCTCGCCTTTGAAGCCTACCCCGACGTTGAGTTTTTTGTTGGCGGTCACTCGCAAGGCGGTGGCGCTGCCGTCAGAAGAGCGGGAGAAAACTTGGAAAAAGTAAAAGGTGTCGTTTTATATGCACCCCTTTGCTACGGCACCGATACTCTTGTAGGCACGGGTATGCCAACGCTGCTTTTGGAAGCAAGTAACGACGGCGTATTGACTGCGGATATGAAAGCCGATGCTAAAACGCGACTTCCCGAGTATCGCACGGAGTATATGCTGGATGGTTGCCATATGAGCTTTAGCACGATGGATGCCGATGCCACTCTCAAAATGTTCAACGACGGCCCTGCAACCGAAGAAGTTAAGGCCGCCCAACGAGAGGATACTACAGAATACACTTTGAGTTTTATGCAACAAGTCTTGATGAGAAAATAGCCGACCAATGTTTAAATAAAACGAAAAGCTCTCCATAGTGGAGAGCTTTATTTTTAAAAAGAATTAGGGTTTGTTGGGGTAGTAAATATATCTTCTGATGCTTCCGACTATGCCCATAACTTCAATGAGTTTAAAGTAGGCTCTATCTAAACTCATCTCGTTGCGACGGAAGGTTATCGATAGGCTTTCGCCATCCCATTCTGCACCGAATCTCCGCGCAATGACGGGTATCTCTTCGGCGTATTCGCCAATGTCGTAGGTAATAAAGGCAAGCCAATCGAGTACGTTGGGGCCGGTAGATAGCTTGTAGGTCTTAGGTGCGACTTCTTTAAAGCGGAAGCTCATACTATCACCGTCAAAAAAGAAGGTAGTGGCCACGTTAAGATGACCTTCTTCGCTATCACGAGTGGTGCATAGGTCGTCACGTAAGGCAGCTTGTAAAAGGTCTAAGTTACTCATCGATATCCTCCCTTCCAAATTCTGCCATATTGTAGCTCGTTGGGTATAAATCAAAGTTTGCAATGGTGGAGCAAAAGTATATGAAATCGTAAAAATCCCACATTAGACCGTAGCGGCCTTGTGCCCAGGCCTTTAGAACGACTTCTCTGCCACCTTTTATGGACAATCTGCCCTCACGCTTGCAGTATTCATTGATGCGCTTTTCTAAGGTAGCTAAGTCTACTTTTTTGGCAAGTTCGCTTAGCGCTCTGCCTCCGTCACGGAATTCCACGGAATAATCATCGATTTCGCGCACGGTAAAACTAAAAGGCTCGTCACCGTCGCTTAGGCCTACGGGAATGGTTACGTCCAACCTGTCTTTTAGCTTCGTAACCTTGACGCTCTCCTTGATGGCGTCATCAAACACCTTTGGGGGGAATGGAGGAGCGATTGGTTTATTGTATCCATATTTGTAATAGTCTTTCATAAGAGTATTGTAGCATTTATTAGTGAGATTAGCAATAATTAGTTTAAAAAGGTGGCTTTTATGTTTGTCTTAAAAATTATGATATGCTAAAATACCTTAGACACAAGAGAAGATTATAAATATGAGTGAAAAAGTTTTAGTACAAGAGAATATTATCGAAAGCAAAAATCCACTCGGCACTAAGCCGATTTTCAAGCTATTGTTGTCCCTTGCAATTCCCGCAATAATTGCAAATTTGGTCAACTCACTTTATAACATAGTCGACCAAATTTTTATCGGTCACGGCGTAGGATATCTTGGTAACGCCGCAACTTCGGTTGCCTTTCCGCTAACTACCATTTGTATGGCTATAGGCCTTATGGTGGGCCTTGGCTCAAGTGCAAATTTCAACATTCAAATTGGCAAAAACGACCTCGAAAAGGCACGCTCCATAGTGGGTACCGCGACCACGCTTTTGGTGGTAAGTGGTGTGATAATTATGATAGTAGTCAACGTTTTCCTAAAGGACCTTATGTTCCTTTTTGGCGCAACCGAGCAAACTATCGATTATGCGGTTGAGTACACTCGTATAACTTCGTTTGGAATACCATTTTTGCTATTTTCGACGGGATTTAACCCAATCATCAGAGCAGACGGCTCTCCTGTTTACAGTATGCTTTCGGTGCTTACGGGTGCAATCCTTAACACTATCCTTGACCCTATATTTATCTTCGTTTGTCATTGGGGTATGGCAGGCGCTGCGTGGGCAACGCTTATTAGCCAAATACTATCGGCTGTAATGTGTGCGCTGTACTTTATCTGGTTCAAAAACGTCAAAATCCGTAGTATCAAGGAGTTTATCCCACGCCTAAATATCGTCAAGATTATTACGAGCGTTGGCATATCGAGCTTTATATTCCAAATCAGCACGATGGTAATTCAAATTGTCTCCAACAATATGCTCAAGAAGTACGGTGCAGAGTCGGTGTATGGCAGCGATATTCCAATCGCAATTGCAGGAATTGTATCAAAGATTTCGCTCATATTCCTATCCGTCGTCATAGGTATTATCCAAGGAGCTCAGCCCATTTTTGGATTTAACTACGGCGCAGGCAACTATAAGCGCGTCAGAGATACGCTCAAGCTTGCAGTAGTGATATCTTTCGGCTTTTCGCTCTTTGCATTTGCTCTCTTTATGTTTGCCCCACGCCCACTGATTTCGCTGTTCGGAGAGGGTAGTGAGCTATACTTTGAGTTCGGCGTAAAGTACCTTAGGGTTTTCCTATTCTTCACCTTCCTAAACGGCATTCAAATTGCAACTACGACCTTCTTCCAAGCAATAGGCAAAGCAACCAAAGGTGCGCTGCTCTCACTTATCAAGCAAGTTATTTTCTTGTTGCCGTTACTCATAATTTTGCCTATGTTTATGGGAGTCGAAGGCTGTATGTTTGCCGCTCCTATATCCGACCTAATCGCATTTATCTCGGCTCTTGTTATGATTTCATTCGAGCTAAAACGAATGCCCAAGTAATAAGAATTTATCATAAAAACAGAGAGATAAGTAGGGGTGATGTTCTTAGCGGAGAATTTACACTTTGGCAAAAGTGCAAGCATCGCATTTGACTGGTCAAATGCTGATATGGGTTAAGCCCAAACCCTTATTACAAGCAGAAAGAGAGAACAAAACGGGGGAATTCCATAATGTCCTCTCTTTTCTGTTGGTGAAGTTTTTGCTAACGCAAAAGTGAAGTTGCTATGCAGTGAAGTTTGTGCTACGCACAAGTGAAGTTAAGTTTGCCCACTTTGCCGAAGGCAAAACTTCACTATCCGTAGGATAATTTCACTTACGTAGTAAACTTCACTTGCCCATAAGGGCAAACTTAGTTATGCGTGTTCTCCGTTAAGGATAACACGCATAGGTTATCCTACTTGTTTTTTTGCAAGTTAGGTTTTTCCCTATTGAATATATCACTTTCAAGTGGTATAATTACTTTTAGACGACCAAGAAGGTAGAATTATGAAAATTATAGATTTACTTACCGAAAATAAGACGACGATTTCGTTCGAGGTTTTTCCACCTAAGACCGAAACCAATTTTGATAGCGTAAAATCTGCTTGCGAGCAAATCGCGATGCTAAAACCGGCCTTTATGAGTGTAACTTACGGTGCCGGCGGTGGCACTTCCAAGTACACTCTGGATATAGCAAAGGATATCAAGCATAATTACGGCGTGCCCTCCCTTGCACACTTGACTTGCGTTTCGTCCAGCAAGCAAACCGTTCACGATAGGATTAGTGATATAAAGCAAGCGGGTATAACCAACGTTATGGCGCTCCGCGGAGATATACCAAAAGGCCTTGAGAACGCCGATAGGTCTACTTGGGATTATCAACACGCCATCGAGCTTATCAGGGAGATAAAAGAAAGTGGTGATTTTTGTGTGGGCGGAGCTTGTTATCCCGAGAAACACCCTGAGAGCGCAACTCAAGAAGAAGACGTTGCTTTCTTGAAGGAAAAGGTAGATGCAGGTTGTGACTTTTTGACTACGCAAATGTTTTTCGACAATGCGCTTTACTATAACTTCTTGGAAAAAATAGAGAAAGTGGGCATCTGCGTACCCGTAATGCCGGGCATAATGCCGATAACGAACTTGGTGCAAATAGAGCGTGCAATAACGCTGTCGGGCTCTTATATTCCAAAGGAATTTTTGACGAAGTTAGAGAGCGTGGATGCAGACTGCGTTAAGGACGTAGGCATCGAATATGCGACCAAGCAAATAATAGACCTATTTGAGCAAGGGGTAAAAAACGTACACGTATATTCTATGAATAAGCCCGAAGTAGCACAAAAAATAATGGAAAACCTAAGCGGTATTTTGGGTTAATATGGGTATTGCAAAGGTCAAAACTTATCAAACTATTGCTTGGCGTGACGATGAAATTAGGCGTTACGCCGGCATAAAGCAGACGAGTGCGGAAATTGACGCATTGATTGCGGAGTGCAAGCAGGAAGGGGAGAAACTACTCGATTACTCTCTGTGTTACCAAGAATTTCCCATTGCTATCGTAGGAGACGACGTCGATTTGTCATTTGCAAAGGTGACGTCGCGTGACCTTGCAAAAAATTTAAAGGGAGCAAACAGAGTCATCGTATTTGCTTGCACCGTAGGCATTGCGTTTGATAGGCTGATTGCAAAATACAATAGCGTTGCTCCGGCAAAAGGGCTCGTTATGCACGCAGTCGGGGTGGAGCGCGTAGAGAGCTTGGCCGACCGCTTTAACGCCGAGCTCAAAGAAAGATTGAAGCTAAAGCCAAGGTTTAGTCCGGGGTATGGCGACTTAGATATATCTTTGCAAAAAGATATAATCGAAGTGCTTAGCGCAACCAAGAATATAGGGGTTACTCTAAACGAAAATATGATGCTATCACCATCTAAGTCGGTTACCGCGATAATCGGCGTTACGGAAGAGAGGTGTGAAGACAAAGTAAGCGGTTGCAGCAGTTGTAACCAAAGAGAATGTCAATTTAGGAGATAAAATGGATATACGCACTTATTTAAAAAACAACCTGTTATATCTTGACGGTGGAATGGGCACTTTGCTACAAGCAAAGGGGCTTAAAGCAGGTGAGCTACCCGAAAGGTGGAATATTACCCACGCAAGCGTTATCAAGGATATTCATAAGGCTTATTTTGAAAGTGGCTCCAACGTGGTTTCCACCAACACGTTTGGCGCAAACTGCCTCAAATTTGATGAGAGCGAGCTCCGTGAGATTATTTTTAGCGCGGTAAAAAACGCAAGGCAAGCTGTTTTAGAAGCTAATACCGATAGTCCTAAGTGGGTGGCTCTTGACGTTGGTCCAACGGGTAGAATGCTTGCGCCTTACGGCGACCTATCCTTTGAAAGGGCAGTTGAAGTTTTTGCTACCACCGTGCGCTTGGGCGTCCAAGCCGGCGTAGACCTAATATTCATCGAAACGATGAGTGATAGCTACGAAACCAAAGCGGCTCTCCTTGCTGCAAAGGAAAACTCCACGCTGCCGATTTTTGTGTCCAACGCCTACTCTGCTTCCGGCAAACTTCTAACAGGCGCTACCCCAAAAGCGATGGTTGCACTTCTTGAAGGAATGGGGGCGGACGCCATTGGCGTAAACTGCTCGTTTGGGCCCAAAGGCCTTGCTCCAATAGTCAAAGAGTACCTTGAGTATGCAAGCGTTCCCGTTATACTAAAACCAAATGCAGGTCTACCTAACGCCCAGAACGGGGAAACCAAATACGATATTTCACCAATCGAGTTCGCTTTGGAGTGCGCGGAACTTGCAAAGCAAGGCGCAAGGGTATTAGGTGGTTGCTGCGGCACTACGCCAAGCTATATAAAAGAGCTTTTTGAAAGCACTAAGCACGTTACTCCTAAGGGTATTTTAACTAAGGAGCATACGCTCGTCAGCTCCTATTCCGTAGGACTTGAAATAGGCAAGACGCCGCTGATTATAGGAGAGCGCATCAACCCGACGGGCAAACCGCGTTTTAGGGAAGCTCTCAAAAACGGAGACGTAAATTATATTCTCAAAGAAGCCGTATCCGAAGAAGAAAACGGCGCGCATATTCTCGACGTAAACGTGGGGATTCCGGACGTAGACGAAGTGGAAAGATTGGTCCAAGCGGTAAGCAGCATTCAATCGGTTGTACCGCTACCGCTACAAATAGATACGTCAAATCCCGTTGCAATGGAAAAGGCACTTAGGATTTACAACGGCAAGGCTATGATTAACTCCGTTAGCGGTAAGGTTGAGAGTATGGAGAGCATATTCCCGCTCGTCAAAAAGTACGGCGGCGTGGTGGTTGCGCTTACTCTTGACGAAAACGGCATACCGAACAGCGCTGAAGGCAGAGTGGTTATAGCCCAAAAAATTATTGCCAAGGCAATGGAATACGGAATTGCTAAAAAGGACGTAGTGGTGGACCCGTTGGCACTTACGATTAGTGCGGATAAAAACGCAGGGCTTATCACGCTTAAAGCTCTTAAAATGCTAAGCGAAATGGGTATCAATACGGTGCTTGGGGTGTCTAACGTATCTTTCGGTTTGCCGTGTCGCGATAGCGTAAACAGCACCTTCTTTACGCTTGCGCTCCAAAAAGGACTATCCTTGGGCATAATTAACCCGAGCTCGCGCGAGATGATGAAGGCTTACTACGCATATAAGGCGATAGGTGGTATGGACGACAATTTTTCGGACTATATCGCGTTTGCAGAGAGCACTCTAAATGAAGTAGGCAAAGTCCAAAAGGTGGAAAACGTGAGCGGTGCTCAAACCAAAGGTTTGGTAAGCGCCATTATCAAAGGACTCAAGGAGCAAAGCGCCAAGGAAACGGAATTGTTGCTTGGCAAAAAATCGCCCCTTGAAATTATAAACGACGACGTTATCCCGGCACTTGACAAAGTGGGGGTCGATTACGAGAGTGGCAAGGCGTATCTACCCAATCTCTTGATGAGCGCAGAGTGTGCTAAGGTGGCGTTTGAGTTAATTAAGCAAAGGATACCGGCAGGGCAAGCAGAAAAGGGCGTTTTCGTGATTGCTACCGTCAAGGGTGATATCCACGACATAGGCAAAAACATAGTCAAGCTACTGCTCGAAAACTACGGCTTTAGGGTGGTCGACCTTGGCAAGGACGTAGCTCCCGAAAAGGTGGTAGAAGCGGTCAAAAAGCATCGCGCTCCGCTATGTGGACTAAGTGCGCTTATGACTACGACCGTGCCGAGTATGGAAGAAACCATAAAACAGTTGCGCGTAGGTGCACCGTGGTGTAAAATATGCGTAGGTGGAGCCGTTATGAACGGCGAATACGCTAAGAAGATAGGGGCTGATAGATACTGCAAGGACGCTATGGAGACGGTTAGATATTCTCTAAGCGTAGTGGAGTAGGCTATCTCGACAACTTAATATCAGGATGCGACTTGTACTAAGTTACTAAAAGTAGGGGAAGCGCGGTGGAATTCCGTCACAACAGTCATTACGGTTATAGTCCGATTACCTATCCGTCCGTTGAATGCAGATTATCTTGGGCAGCGAAGAGAAGGGCGTTAAAGTAGAGATACTTTTCTTTTTGCATACCTAAGGGTATGCATTTTTTGTTAAATAAATCTAAATCGGGATATACCCAAAAGGAGAACGTATGAAAAAAACACTTGCAATAGTATTGACTATCGTGCTACTCGTGGGATTGTTTTCACTTGTAGCTTGCACTAAAAACCCAAACGAAGTAGTGCTACAAATTGACAAAAAGTACGACCTATCAAGGGGCGATAAGCTCATTGATTATATGGAGTATCTTGACGACAAAGACAAATTGGAGTTTGATGAAGAAAACGGTATGATTGAGTCGATAAACGAAGTAGAAAACTCGCTAAATTCCTATTGGATGCTATACACCGACGACCCAAACAACTCCAATAGCGCTTGGGGAACCTACGAGTATAAGGGTAAAACCTACTATTCGGCAACTCTCGGTGCAACTGCGCTTACGATAAGCCGCGACTACACTTATATTTGGGTATATCAGACCTTCTAATGAAACGAACCAAGGAACTTGCAATAATAGGATTATTCGTTGCCCTTCTAATAGGTGGGCAGTTTGCGCTGAGCGCAGTATCGGGCATCGAAGTCGTAACGGTACTGCTGATTAGCTTCTGCTTTTACTATGGAGTAAGACGGGGAGTGTTGGTAGGAGTAGCGTTTTCGCTACTCAGGTGCTTGGTGTTTGGATTTTTCCCAAGCGTACTGATACTTTATTTGGTGTATTATCCTATTTTTGCCGTAGTTTTCGGTTTGGTCGGGCAAAAATTTAACCATACGTTAACCCCCAAGCGCCACGTTTTTTTGGTGGCGCTCGGAGTGGTGATGGTGGTGCTGTTTACGGCGCTTGATAACGTCGTTACGCCCTTGTACTACGGCTTTAATAAAGACGAAAGCGCAGCTTATGCAGTAGCATCACTTAGCACTATGCTCCCACAAATATTATGTAATATTTTGACTCTTTCGGCTTTGCTAAGACCGCTCGTTAAGCTCTATAAAAGGGTGGGTTAGCTGCATTCTATCAGCAACTTGTCGCTTACAAGAGCTATCAACTCGCCGTTGGTGGGTTTATCTCCGCGTGAGAATATCTTTATGCCGTAAACGTTGTTTATGTTTTCGATTTTACCACGCGACCAAGCTACTTCGATTGCGTGTCGTATGGCACGCTCAACCTTGCTTGGTGAAGTGTTAAATCTTTCGGCAACGGCAGGGTAGAGCATCTTTGTTATATTGTTTATCATACTCGGGTCGCTGACAGCTTGCTTGACGGCTTCCCTTAGAAATTGATAGCCCTTGATGTGTGGCGGAATGCCTGCCGAAATAAAGATGTTGGCAAGGCGCTCGTCAAGGAGTTTTTCTTTGCCAAGGGTGATTTCAAGGCTATTATCCTTGCGAGAGAGGGGCATAGCAAGGATTTTTGAAGCCACGTCGGGGATGTTTTCACTCGTTGAAAAAGTGACGTGGGCAATGCCGTCGTATTTGTCGTATTTATCGGTGATTACGGCGACGATGGGGCGAGATGACAGTTTCTTTAGGAAGTCCACGAATTCAAAGGGGAAACTTTCACCTTTTACGCCAACGATTACCACTTGGACGATGAGCTTTTCAAGAAGAACGGATGCTTCAGTGAAGTCGTGCGCTACGGCACTGAAAGTAAGCTCGTAAGGGCGGACGGAACTCAGCTTCTTAAAAGTATCGTCGTCAAGATTTACGGCAAGGCAAGATAATTTAATCATATAATCCTCCAAATTATAAAATTTGTGCATAAAATAATACACTGATAGCCTTCAGTGGTGTTTTATAAAATTTATCTTTTGGGCAACAAAAAGTGACAATATGTATTGAAAACTAATTGATATTGTCATTATAACAAGCAAAAAGATAAATTGCAATAGCATTTTACAAATTCAAAAATAATTTTGTACAAAATTCTGTTGAACTATGTCGAAAATTGTAAAAAGGTGTTTTTTTATAAAATCTTACGCCGTTTAAAAATATGCCGTATTGACAATGAACCTATAATGATATAAAATAAATTAGTACAAAAAATCAACTAATATGGAGAATAATATGGACGTTAATTATATATTGTCAAAATGTGACCACACCTTACTTGGCGTGACGGCAACCTGGGATGATATCAAAGCAATTTGCGACGACGGTATGAAGTATAAAACGGCATCCGTTTGTATTCCACCGAGCTTTGTAAAGCGTGCTAAGGAATACGTTGGAGACGCCCTTCAAATTTGCACGGTCATCGGATTCCCCAACGGATATAACACGACGGCAGTCAAGGTATTTGAAACGACCGACGCAATCCAAAACGGCGCCGACGAAATCGATATGGTAATTCCCGTTGGCGAGCTAAAGGCCGGCAACAACGACTTGGTACTAAACGAGATAAAGGCAATCAAAAAGGCTTGCGGTGACAAAATCCTAAAGGTTATCATTGAAACCTGCTTGCTAACTGACGACGAAAAAATCACTATGTGCAAGCTCGTAAGCCAAGCAGGCGCCGACTTTATAAAGACGTCAACCGGGTTCTCAACTGGTGGCGCAACCAGAGAAGACGTCAAGCTATTTAGCGAAAATATCGCACCCGGAGTAAAGATGAAGGCAGCAGGCGGCATAAGCTCGTTGAAAGATGCCGAAGATTTCATCAACTTGGGTGCAGAAAGACTCGGCACCAGCAGAGTAGTAAAAATTGTAAAAAGCAACAAGGAGGCAACTAATGGCGACACCACATATTAATGCTAAAGAAGGCGATTTTGCAAAAACCGTACTAATGCCCGGCGATCCGCTAAGAGCAAAGTTTATTGCCGAAAATTTCCTTGAGAACGCAGTACTCGTCAACAACGTAAGGGGCGTTAACGGATACACCGGCTACTATAAGGGCAAGCGCGTGTCCGTTATGGCATCGGGAATGGGGCAGCCAAGCATCGGCATATACTCATACGAGCTATACGCATTTTTCGGAGTAGAAAATATCATTCGCGTAGGCAGTTGCGGTTCATTCCACAAAGACTTGCACGCAAGGGATATAATTTTGGCAATGGGCGCTTGCACCAACGGCAATTACGCATCGCAATATAGGCTCCCCGGCACCTTTAGCCCCATAGCAGACTTCGGTTTGTTGTCAAAGGCTGTTGCCGCGTGCGAAGATAAAGGCGTAAACTATATGGTCGGCAACATTTTGTCATCGGACACCTTCTACGACGATGCAAATTCGGGAATGGACTGGGCAAAGATGGGCGTTCTTGGCGTTGAGATGGAATCTGCAGCCTTATATTGTAACGCTGCACGTCTTGACAAAAAGGCGCTTTGCATTTGCACGGTAAGCGATTCGTTCATTTATCCCGAAGAAAACACGACGGCTGAAGAGCGTCAAAACTCATTCACCCAAATGATGGAAATTGCTTTAGAGATAGCAGAATAATGAAAAGAGTATTTTTAATTGTATTAGATAGCTTGGGAATAGGGGCGCTCCCCGATGCCAAGTCCTTTGGTGACGAAGACGCTAATACTTTGCGCGTTGTAAGCAGCAATCCCAATTGTAACGTTCCTAATCTTACGAGATTAGGACTATTCAACGTGGACGGCGTAGTCGGTGGAGTGGAAAACCCCGCCGCAAGCTATGCAAGGCTTGGCGAGCTTAGTATGGGCAAGGATACCACGATAGGGCATTGGGAAATGGCAGGCGTCGTATCGGATAAGCCACTACCAACCTATCCCAACGGATTCCCTGAGGAAATCATTGCCGAGTTCGAAAAGCTTACGGGTAGAAAAGCACTTTGCAACAAGCCGTATTCGGGTACGGAAGTCATCAAGGACTACGGCGTAGAGCAAGTTGAAACGGGCGCGCTGATAGTTTATACTTCGGCGGACTCGGTATTCCAAGTTGCAGCACACGAAGACGTAGTACCCGTCCCCGAGCTATATAGATACTGCGAAATAGCACGCTCTATTATGTCGGGCGAGCACGGTGTAGGTAGGATAATTGCAAGACCGTTTAACGGTGAATATCCCTTTATGCGCACGGCAAACAGACACGATTTTTCGCTTGCACCCCCAAAGGATACTATGCTCGATAGGCTAAGTAGCGAAGGTTACGACGTCCTATCCGTTGGCAAGATAGTGGATATCTTCTGCTCAAAAGGTATTACCGAAAGCTATCGTACAGGCTCGAATAAAGAAGGAATGGAGCGCACTATTTCGCTACTTGACAAAGATTTCAACGGCTTGTGTTTTGTCAATTTGGTAGACTTTGATATGAAATACGGTCACCGAAACGACGTAGTTGGCTATGCAAAGGCACTTAGCGAGTTTGACGAGCAACTTGGCGAATTTATCTCCAAAATGGCACCGTCCGACGTTCTCATTATAACAGCTGACCACGGCTGCGACCCCGTGACACCTTCAACCGACCACTCGCGCGAATACGTGCCTATGCTCATTTACGGAAGTGGCATAAAGCAAGGCGTAAATCTTCTAACTCGTCCCAGCTTTAGCGACATATCGGCAACGATTCTTGAAATCTTTGGCGTAGACAATGGTACCACCAACGGCCGCAGCTTCCTAAAAGAAGTTAGCGCAAAATAGTAACTAAGCACCAATAAACGAAACGAGTAAGCCTTCGGTTTTCCGAGGGCTTTTTTGTTGCTACGCGTATGTGCTAAGCGCTTAACAAGGATGGAGCACAAAGAGGTCCTTTTTATAACAAATGCTGTTTATATTTGTGTCTATACGCGGCACGTAACGTATGCCGTTTTTTGTCAAAACGTTGTGGTGAAGCAAAATATACATTTTTTTTGGAAGCGGAAATGGCGTTTGAAAAGCACGTTTCAAGGTTAAACAAGTAAAAAATATTGATTTTTTGTTCAAAAAGTAAAAAAATATTTCAAAAATTAATATTTCAAAAGGAACAAAATTTTTTTAATTTTATTCAAAAAAGGTATTGACATATACATTTTAGAGTGGTAATATTTTTTACAATTTAATATTTCAAATTTCAAAGGCTACGACGAAGACGGTCGGGTTTGCGGTTATTAAGAGAGCCGATGGTTGCTGCGAATCGGTATAACACTTTCCCAATGACTTATCACTTCCGAGCCGGCGCCCGAAAGCCGCAAGGTTAGTAGACGTGTCCCGTGTATGCTACGTTAGTGCATAGGAATTGATGGATTCCGATTCAATAAAGGCTAAGACGAAGAAGGTCGAGTCCTGTGTTATCTAAGAGAGCCGATGGTTGCTGCGAATCGGTATAGCGCGTTCTCAATGACCCCTCACTTCCGAGCCGGTGCCCGAAAGCCGCAAGGTTAGTAGACGTATCCCGTGTATGCTACGTTAGTGCATAGGAATTGATGGATTCCGAAGAGTGGTGGCGAAAGCCGCAATTTGAGTGGTACCGCGAGTGTATATTACACCCGTCTCAAAGCAATACTTTGAGGCGGGATTTTGTCGTTTATGGGGTAAAAATCCGCAAAGGAGAGAATTATGTTAAGTCTTGACAAAGTGTTCAACGCACAAATCATCCTAAAGGATATCGTACGCGAAACCGCACTCGTACGTGCCTACGGTATTGCCCCCGAATGTGAGCTTTACCTCAAGCCCGAAAACCTACAAATCACCGGCTCGTTTAAGGTTAGGGGTGCAGGTTACAAAATGGCTATGCTTTCAAAAGAGGAAAAGGAAAGGGGTGTTATAGCCTGTTCGGCAGGTAACCACGCACAAGGCGTTGCCCTTGCCGCATCCAAAAACGGCATTAAATCCCTAATTTGCTTGCCCGACAGCGCACCTATATCTAAGGTCGAAGCCACCAAGGGCTACGGCGCCGACGTTTGTTTGGTTGAAGGTTGTTACGACGACGCCTACAATATGGCACTCAAGCTAAAGGAAGAAAAGGGTTATACCTTTATCCATCCCTTTGACGACGAAAACGTCATAGCAGGGCAAGGTACTATCGCACTCGAAATCATAAGCGCACTTGACGACGTTGATGCAATCATCGTTCCCATCGGTGGTGGTGGACTAATATCGGGCATTGCATACACCGTCAAGCAAATTCGTCCCTCCATCAAGGTTTACGGTGTACAAGTAGCGGGCGCACCGAGTATGTATAACTCCATTAAAGAGAATAAAATAGAGTGCCTAAAGAGCGTTCAAACCATAGCCGACGGTATAGCCGTAAAGCAACCGGGAGTAAATACTTTCAATCTCGTCAATGAATACGTAGACGATATCGCGCTCGTTAGCGACGACGAAGTAGCTTCTGCAATACTTGCTCTAATCGAAAAGCAAAAAATGATAGCAGAGGGTGCAGGTGCTACGGCAGTTGCGGCAGTAATGTTTGATAAATTCAACCTTAAAGGCAAAAAGGTCGTAAGCATAGTTTCAGGTGGCAACATCGACGTAACCAGTTTATCAAGGGTAATCAGTCGTGGCCTTATGAAATCGGGTAGGTCAACCAGCCTACTCATCGAGCTGATAGATAAGCCCGGACAGCTCCAAGACGTAAGTCGTATTATTGCAAGCTGTGGAGGTAACGTTACGGGCGTTCATCACGAGCGTGGTAATACCGAAAGCGTAAACGGTTGCTATCTACGTATCGATATGGAAACAAGAGATTACGCACACGTTCAACTAATAACCGATTCACTAAAAGCCGAAGGCTTCAAACTAATAGGACAAGGAGGATTGTTTTAAAATGAAAGCTATTTATACCGAAAACGCACCCAAGGCAATAGGCCCTTACTCACAAGCACTCGTCGTAAACGGTTTAGTATATACTTCGGGACAAATCCCCTTGTGCCCTTTGACGGGAGAGATGGTAGGAAGCACCATCGAGAAGCAAACCGAGCAAGTATGCCTTAACTTAAAAGCAGTATTGGAAGCCGCAGGTAGTGGTATGGAAAACGTAGTAAAAACAACTTGTTTTCTTGCTGATATGAGTGATTTTGCAGCGTTCAACGGGGTATACGCCAAGTATTTTATATCAAAGCCGGCACGTAGTTGCGTAGCAGTTAAGAGTCTACCTAAAAACGCACTTGTAGAAGTGGAAGTCGTAGGAGTGGTTAAATAATGGATTGTAGCAAATATAGCGTAGGATATTATAAAGCACCCGGCAAACACAACAAATGGGTGGAAAAGGACTATATCGAAAAGGCGCCCAAGTGGTGTAGCGTGGATATGCGCGACGGCAATCAAAGCCTAATTATCCCTATGAGCCTTGAAGAAAAGCTCACGTTTTACAAAGTGCTTTTGGAGGTCGGATTCAAGGAAATCGAAGTGGGCTTCCCTGCTGCAAGCGAAACCGAATACGAGTTTTTGCGTACGCTAATTGACAGCGACCTAATCCCAAGTGACGTAACCGTGCAAGTGCTTACTCAATGCCGCGAGCATATAATTCGTAAGACCTTTGAAGCTTGCAAAGGGGCACCGAGTGCAATCATACATTTTTATAATTCCGTGTCCGTTGCTCAACGCGAGCAAGTCTTCAAGAAGTCTAAAGAAGAAATCAAAAAGATAGCAGTCGACGGCGCAAAACTCGTTAAGCAACTTGCAAAGGAATACGACGGAAACTTCCGTTTTGAGTACTCGCCTGAAAGTTTTACGGGCACCGAACCCGAATACGCCCTTGAAGTTTGCAACGCAGTTCTTGACGTATTGGAGCCATCTCCCAACAACAACGTAATAATAAATCTTCCCGTTACCGTAGAGATGAGTTCACCCCACGTATACGCAAGTCAAGTGGAATATATGAGCGAAAACCTAAAGTACCGTGAGTACGTAACCTTATCGCTACACCCACATAACGATAGAGGAACGGGCGTTGCTTGTGCAGAGCTTGCCTGTCTTGCGGGGGCAGATAGGGTAGAAGGAACCTTGTTCGGCAACGGCGAAAGGACGGGCAACGTCGATATCGTAACGCTTGCAATGAATATGTATTCACACGGCGTAAATCCCGGCCTTGATTTTTCCGATATGCCAAAAATCGTAAATACCTACGAAACGTGCACTCGTATGAACGTCTACGAGCGTAGCCCATATGCAGGTGCTCTCGTATTTGCGGCGTTTAGCGGCTCTCATCAAGACGCTATTGCAAAGGGTATGAAGTATAGGGCAAAAAACAAACTTCATAAGTGGACGGTTCCCTATCTTCCCATTGACCCAAAGGATATTGGAAGGACTTACGACGCAGACGTAATTAGGGTTAATTCTCAAAGTGGTAAGGGTGGCATAGGATATTTGCTTGAGCAAACTTACGGATATAATCTTCCTGCCAAGATGAGAGAACATTTTAGTTATACCTGCAAAAGCGTTTCAGACCACGAGCACAAGGAACTTAAACCTAACGAGGTCCTAAGTATTTTTACCGATAATTATCTTAACGTGCCGGGCGAAATAGAAATAAGCGACTTTGATTTTATAAGAGAAAACGAAGTGGTCAAAGTTAACGTTACTTTCCTAAAAGCGGGCAAAGAAAGTGAAATTGAAGCTGAAGGCAACGGTTTCTTGAACGCCGTCAACAACGCGCTCCACGAGTTTACGGGCGAAGAATACACCCTTCAAGTTTATACTCAACACAGTATGCAAGGCGACGGCTCAAGGAGTATGGCGGCTTCGTATATAGGACTTGAAAGGATTGACGGCAAAACCTATTGGGGTGCAGGCACCGATACCGACGTAATGAAAGCTAACATAAACGCCCTTTTAAGTGCTTTTCATAATATGACTAAAGGAGAATAAACGTTATGGGAATGACGATGACACAAAAAATACTCGCTCACCACGCAGGTCTTGAAAGCGTAGTGGCAGGTCAACTTATAAACGCTAAGCTTGATATAGTTCTCGGCAACGATATTACAACTCCCGTTGCAGTAAACGAGTTCAAAAAAGCAGGCTTCGATAAAGTATTTAATAAGGATAGAGTAGCAATCGTTCTTGACCACTTTGTACCAAACAAGGATATCAAGGCAGCCGAGCAATCCAAAACCTGTCGTGAATTTGCTTGTGCGCACTGCGTATCTCACTTTTACGACGTAGGTAAAATGGGCATAGAGCACGCACTCCTTCCCGAGCAAGGCGTGGTTACCGCAGGCGATTGTATAATCGGTGCCGATAGTCATACTTGTACCTACGGCGCACTCGGTGCTTTCTCAACGGGTGTAGGCTCAACCGATATGGCTGCAGGTATGGCAACGGGAATGGCTTGGTTCAAAGTGCCTTCTGCTATTAAATTTAACCTAAGTGGCAAGCTCCCCAACAACTGCAGCGGCAAGGACGTCATTCTCACCATCATCGGAATGATTGGCGTAGACGGCGCGCTATATAAAAGTATGGAGTTTTGTGGCGAAGGCGTAAAGAACCTATCAATGGACGATAGACTTTGCATTTGCAATATGGCAATAGAAGCAGGTGCAAAAAACGGCATCTTCCCCGTTGACGACGTAACGCACGAGTATATGAAAGGTCGTACCGAAAGGGAGCCGATGGTGTTTGCAGCCGACGATGACGCCGAGTACGAAAGGGTAATTGATATCGACCTATCTAAGATTTATCCCACCGTAAGCAAACCGCATCTTCCCGAAAATACCGCCCCTGCAAGCGAACTTGGCAATGTAAAGATTGACCAAGTAGTAATAGGCAGTTGCACCAACGGCAGAATGGAAGATATGGAAGCAGCTTTCAAAGTGCTAAATGGCAAAAAGGTTGCAGAGGGCGTAAGGTGCATAGTTATACCTGCAACGATGCAAATTATGCGTGAGTGCGTCGAAAGGGGTTACGTTACTGCTTTTATCGATGCAGGCGCAGTCGTTTCCACTCCCACTTGTGGTCCATGTCTTGGCGGATATATGGGAATACTCGCAAAGGGCGAAAGATGTATCGCCACCACTAATCGAAACTTCGTAGGTAGAATGGGACACGTGGAAAGCGAAGTGTATCTTGCATCTCCTTTAACGGCGGCGGCAAGTGCATTGACGGGTTATATCACCGAATACAAGGAGGTTTAGTATGAATACGAAAGGAAAGGTTTTTAAGTATCCTGACAACGTTGACACCGACGTTATAATTCCCGCTCGTTATCTTAACACTCCTAACGCAAACGAGCTTGCTCTCCATTGTATGGAAGACATAGACGTAAACTTCGTTAAAGAAGTAAAGAAAGGTGACGTAATGGTGGCAGGTTGGAACTTTGGTTGCGGCTCGTCAAGAGAACACGCACCCTTGGTTATTAAAACTTGTGGTACGGGTTGCGTTATTGCCAAGAGCTTTGCACGAATTTTTTATCGCAACGCCATTAATATCGGCCTACCGATATTAGAGTGTGAGCAAGCGGCAGACGAAATCCAAGCAGGGAATGAAGTCAGCGTTGATTTTGATAGCGGCGTTATCGTTAATCACACGAATGGCAAAAGCTATCAAGCACAACCCTTCCCTCCCTTTATCCAAAAAATAATTAAGGCCGGTGGACTACTTGCATCGTTGAAAGAGGAAGATAAAAATGAATAAGAATATAGCAGTAATTCGCGGTGACGGAATCGGTCCCGAAATAGTAAATGAAGCGTTAAAAGTTCTTGATAAGGTTGCCGAGCTATACGGACATACCTTCAACTACGTGGACGTTGATATGGGTGGAGTTGCCATTGATAAATGGGGTGACCCACTACCTCAAGAAATGCTTGAGCGATGCGTAAACTCCGATAGCGTTTTACTCGGTGCCGTAGGTGGCAACAAATGGAACGACGTACCTGGATATATGCGCCCCGAAAAGGGTTTGCTTCGCCTAAGAGCAGGTATGGGCGTTTATAGCAACAACCGTCCTGCAAAGATATGGCCACAACTTGCAAGCGCATCACCCCTAAAAGAAAGCATAGTTCAAAAGGGGATTGACTTCATTATCGTAAGAGAGCTTATAGGTGGAATATATTTTGGCGAGCATAAGACCGAAACGGTAGATGGACAAAGCGTAGCAACCGATATTCTTACTTACAATGAAGAAGAAATCGAGCGTATTGGTAGAATAGGTTTTGAAACGGCATTAAAGCGTGGCAAAAAGCTTTGCTCGGTGGAAAAGAGTAACGTACTTGATAGCAGTAGGCTTTGGAAAAAGGTTATGCACCGCCTTCAAGAAGAATATCCCGAAGTAGAGTTAAGCGATATGCTCGTTGATAACTGCGCTATGCAAATAGTAAAAAATCCCGCTCAGTTTGACGTAATCGTGACGGAGAATATGTTTGGCGACATTCTTTCCGACGAAGCTTCTATGATAACGGGCTCGATAGGTATGATACCTTCGTCCAGCCTGGGCAACAGCTCTTGTGGATTATACGAGCCCATTCACGGCTCAGCTCCCGATATCGCAGGTAAAGATATAGCAAATCCTATCGGCACGATTCTATCGGCAGCTATGATGCTAAAGTATAGTTTCGATATGGCGGAAGAAGCCGATGCTATCGAAAAAGCCGTATCGGTGGCGTTAGACCAAGGATTTAGAACTGCCGATATAATGCAAGAGGGGGATAACTTAACTCTCGTAGGATGCTCCGAAATGGGCAAAGCAATCAGGAATAATATAAAGAGGTAAATATGAAATTAAGTGGTGCTGACATCGTTATAAGAACACTCATAGAACAAGGGTGCGATACGGTATTTGGCTATCCCGGTGGGCAAATACTAAACGTTTACGATTCGCTATATAAGTATCAAAATGAAATAAACCATATCCTCGTAGCGCACGAGCAAGGTGCAACGCACGCTGCCGACGGATATGCACGCACTACGGGCAAGGTTGGCGTAGTAATTGCAACTTCAGGCCCCGGAGCTACCAACTTGGTAACCGGAATTGCAACTGCATATCTTGACTCCATACCTATGGTCGCAATAACCGGTAACGTGCCAAACTCGCAAATCGGTACGGATAGCTTCCAAGAAATCGATATTACCGGTATAACCCTTCCTATAACCAAGCATAACTATTTCGTTGGTGACGTCAAGGACCTTCAAAAGACGATTAGAGAGGCTTTTAAGCTTGCAAAGAGCGGTCGTCCCGGCCCCGTTTTAATAGACGTTCCAAAGGACGTGCAAATCGCAACTTGCGAGTATACCCCTCTTGGCGAAGTGGCAACGGAAGAAAAAACGCCGGCTAAGGAACAAAGGATTGTCGAGGCTGCTGAGTGTATCAACGCTGCAAAAAAGCCGTTTATCTACTTTGGTGGTGGCGTAATAAGCAGCGGCGCGCAAGAGGTTATGTCAGAGCTTGCCGAAAAGATAGACGCGCCTATAGGTTGCTCGATGATGGGACTTTCTACGCTCCCAACGGACAACCAAAGGTTTTTGGGAATGCAAGGTATGCACGGCAGATATTCATCGTCGATGTCTATGCACCATGCCGATTGCATTATTGCTCTTGGCGTACGCTTTAACGATAGGGTTACGGGCAATCGCGAAAAGTTTGCAAGGAACGCAAGCATTATCCATATAGATATAGACGGCTCCGAGTTATCTAAAACTGTAAACGCCGTTCACGGCTTGCGAGGAGACGTCAAATTAACCCTTCAAAAACTACTCCCATTGTTAAAAAAATCCAAAAAAGAAAAATGGCAACAAATGGTACGAAAATTTAGGGATGAAGAGGCTGAGTATCTCGATAATCGCGATGGCCTTACTCCGAGAAGGGCTATTTTAACCTTAAACAAGTATCTTGGCGAGGGCACGGCGGTGGCAACCGACGTCGGTCAACACCAAATGTGGTGTGCTCAAAACCTTGAGTTCAAAAAACCACGTAAGTTTGTAACGAGTGGTGGACTTGGAACGATGGGCTTTGGCTTGGGTGCCGCTATCGGCTCGGCGTTTGGTACGGGCGAGCGAAGCGTTCTCGTTACGGGTGACGGCAGCTTCGGTATGAACTTGAACGAGCTTGCAACTGCCGTCAAATACAACGTTCCCGTCGTCGTTCTCATATTCAATAACGGCGTACTTGGAATGGTAAGACAATGGCAAACGCTATTCTACAACAAGCATTATTCCAATACCGTGCTGGAGCGCAAAACCGATTTCGTAGCGCTTGCAAAAGCCTTTGGCGCAGACGGCGCTAAAGCTCAAAACATAGACGAACTTGATAGTGTGCTCAAAATCGCATTTGAAACGGATGGTCCGTTCGTAATAGATTGTGCAATCGACAAAGACGAATTCGTTCTACCGATGCTTCCTCCCGGTGGCTCGATGGACGACATTATCGTAAAGGTAGGTGACTAATATGAACAAATACACCTTAGCAGTTTTGGTTGGCAACCAGTTTGGTGTGCTCAACCGTGTAACGAGTATGTTTAGACGTAGACAGTTTAACATAAGCGCGCTTACCGTTAGCGAGACGGAGTCAAACGAATACTCACGTATAACCATAATATTTGCAGGCGACGAGATTAAGAAGAAGCAACTCGTCGACCAACTATACAAGCTCCCCGACGTTTATTCTATCAAGGAACTGAACGACACCAATTCTATCAGCTGTGAACTTATGCTTGTAAAAATGAAAAACGACCCTGCAACTCGCAGCGAACTAAAAGCAGCGGCTGAAGCATACGAAGCAAAATTAGTTGATTATTCTAAGGATTCCGTCATTTACCAGATAATGGGAAGCAGTAGGAAAATGGATGAATTTATCAACTTGATGCGCGACCACCAAATTTTGGAAATATGCCGTACGGGTAACGTATCTTTGGAAATCGGTGGCTCAACAATTAGACAAACAATAAATCTATAAATATAGGAGAAATCAAAAATGGCAAGAATTTTTTATCAACAAGATTGTGACTTGAGTAAACTTGACGGCAAAACCGTTGCCATCATCGGCTATGGCTCACAAGGACACGCACACGCACTTAATCTTAAAGAAAGCGGCGTAAACGTTGTCGTAGGCCTATACCAAGGTAGCAAGAGTTGGGAAAAAGCGGAAAAGCAAGGACTAAAGGTTATGCTTGCTGCCGACGCCGCGAAAATCGCAGATATCATTATGATTCTCATTAACGACGAAAAGCAAGCAAAACTATATGAAGAAAGCATTGCTCCCAACCTAACTGCAGGTAAGACCTTGGCTTTTGCACACGGCTTTAATATTCACTACGGATGCATCAAACCACCAAAGGACGTCAATGTAATTATGATTGCGCCAAAGGGACCCGGCCATACCGTAAGAAGTGAGTATCAAGTAGGTAAAGGCGTTCCCTGCCTAATCGCAGTAGAGCAAGATGCTACCGGTGATGCTTGGGATTTAGGCCTTGCATACGCACTCGGCATCGGTGGCGCAAGAGCAGGCGTACTCGAAACCACTTTCAAAACCGAAACTGAAACCGACCTTTTTGGTGAGCAAGCAGTCCTTTGCGGCGGCGTTACTGCTCTAATGCAAGCAGGTTACGAAACCTTGGTTGAAGCGGGCTACGACCCAAGGAACGCATACTTTGAATGTATCCATGAGATGAAGCTTATCGTTGACCTAATTTATCAAAGTGGCTTTGCAGGTATGAGATACTCCGTATCTAACACCGCTGAGTACGGCGACTACGTAACCGGTCCTAAGATTATAACCGAAGAAACCAAAAAGACGATGAAGCAAGTTCTTGCAAACATTCAAGACGGCAGTTTCGCTAAGGAATTCCTAAATGAAATGGGCGCAAACAACCAAGCAAACTTCAAGGCATACAGAAAACAAGCAGCCGAGCTTCCTTCTGAAATCGTAGGCGAAGAAATCCGCAAGCTATACAGCTGGAACGGCGAAGAAAAACTCATCAATAACTAATATGAAAAGCAATCTATTAAAACAAGGTATTCAAAACGCTCCCCATCGCGCTTTATATCACGCGCTCGGTCTCACCGATGAGGAAATCAACCGTCCTTTTATCGGCATCGTCAGCTCATATAACGAAATCGTTCCGGGACATATGAATATCGATAAAATCGTCGAGGCAGTTAGGCTTGGCGTTGCAATGGCAGGGGGAACTCCCATAGTTTTCCCCGCTATCGCGGTATGCGACGGCATCGCAATGGGGCATACGGGTATGAAGTATTCTCTCGTAACGCGCGACCTTATTGCCGACTCTACCGAAGCAATGGCAATGGCTCACGGTTTTGACGGACTCGTAATGGTCCCTAACTGCGACAAAAACGTGCCGGGGTTACTTATGGCGGCTGCAAGGCTTAACGTTCCTACCGTGTTCGTAAGCGGTGGACCTATGCTTGCAGGTAGGATAGACGGACAAAAGACTTCGTTCTCCAGCATATCCGAAGCCGTTGGCGAGTATAACGCAGGCAAAATCAGCGAAGAAAAGCTAAGGGAATACGAGTGTAAAACCTGTCCTACTTGTGGCTCATGCAGTGGAATGTATACCGCAAACTCTATGAACTGTCTAACCGAAGCGTTAGGTATGGGACTAAGGGGAAACGGCACTATTCCTGCCGTATATTCGGCTCGTTTGGAACTTGCAAAGCGTGCAGGTATGGCAGTAATGGACCTTGTTAAAAAGAATATCCGTCCACGCGATATAATGACTAAGGAAGCGCTTGTGAACGCACTTACCGTCGATATGGCGCTCGGTTGCTCAACCAACAGTATGTTGCATTTGCCTGCAATCGCGCACGAGTGTGGTATCGAGATAAATCTTGATATTGCCAACGAAATTAGTGCCAAGACGCCCAACTTGTGTCATCTTGCTCCTGCAGGAAGGACCTATATCGAAGAACTTGACGAAGCAGGTGGCGTGTATGCGGTGATGAACGAGCTTGACAAAAAAGGCTTGATAAATCGCGAGTGCCTAACCGTTAACGGCAAGACGATAGGAGAAAATATCAAGGGTGCATATAACCTTAACCACAACGTAATCCGTCCGATTGAAGCTCCTTATAGCCAAACGGGTGGCATAGCCGTTTTGCGTGGTAACCTTGCCCCCGAAGGAAGCGTAGTAAAGCGCTCTGCCGTTTCCGAAAAGATGCTTGTCCACGAGGGCCCTGCAAAGGTCTTCGACTCCGAAGAAGAGGCCCAAAGGGCAATCAACGCAGGCGAAATCAAACCAGGCGACGTAGTCGTAATTCGCTACGAAGGCCCCAAAGGCGGCCCTGGTATGCGCGAAATGCTCAACCCCACTTCAGCAATTATGGGCATGGGCTTAGGCGATAGCGTTGCTCTCATTACGGACGGACGTTTTAGTGGCGCAACGAGAGGCGCTTGCGTCGGACACGTCTCACCCGAGGCAGCAAGTGGTGGCCTAATAGGAGTTGTTGAAGACGGCGACCTGATAAAAATAGATATCCCCAACAATTCTATCGAGCTAAAAGTAGACGGCGAAAGCCTACTTGAAAGGCTCAAAAACTTTAAGCCAAAGCAAAAAGAACTCACAGGCTACCTAAAGCGTTATGCAAGCTTAGTCTCAAGCGGCGCAAAAGGAGCCATCCTAAATTAATCAACCAACAAAGCAAAAGAACACCAAATGGTGTTCTTTTTAAAATATTTCTTAATGATGGCACCACAATGGATGTTGATTTTTCATAATTAAGATATAGTTAATTTGTCAGAATTATGTTTTAGTGTTTAATATTGTTGTCATAAGCGAATCAAGCCAATAAAACGCAAAATCAACTAGACTTTTCGATTAGTTTGTAATTGGAGCTTTCATATGAAGGCTCCATAATGGTAAAAGGGATGCCTAAATTCTTTGATATTTTAATAAGTTCATCTTTATATTCGCAAAGGTAACCAATAATTATTTTGGAAGCAGAAAGTCCGAATTTTTCTATACATACATTCATGCCAGGTTCCTTGTTTAAAATACTATAATTGATTAGACGAATCTCTTTTTCTCGCGCCCATTCCTTACTTTTAATCGATTGTATATAAAGATTGTAATAAAAAAAATCCGCGGCATTACATTTTTTTAAAGCATCTTCAATATCAAGTTTGTTTTTGTTTACAATTTGGTGTTGTTTGATATCTATTAGTATACCATCGTTCATTGGTCGCTTTGAGACATAAGTAACAGGGCATAGATGATCTTTTTTTAGTACATTGTATTCTACGCAATATCCACGGCAACCATTTGCGTAATATCCCCACATGAGCAAATCGGAATAATCTCTAGAAAACGAGCATTGGATATGGTTGTTGCGAACATCTTCCATTTTATTTTTAAGCTCATCCCAAGAATTAATCTTATACTTCATTTTTAATTCTATAGGGAGTGCATATTTGTCTATCTTATCAGGAAAACAAAAAAACTGCCCTTCAAACGGGTCATTTAAGTATGAGCAATTAGAGAGCCATATTTGATTATTCTTGAGTGAGTTGAGTTTATCTTGATTGAGTTTTTCTGTCTTATTCGTAGATAAAGAGCAAAATTTATATATCTTCCCTGGTATATTGGACTTACTCGTTTTCATAGCTTCGTAACTTAATGGCCGTCCTTCACCGTGTTTTTTACTAAAGTGTCGTATGATTAAATATATAAACACGAAAAACGGAATAGGAAAATAGAGTAGGCTTGCTATGATATTAGCTATAGTATATGCCCAAGCAAGATTTCCGGTTTCATCTCTTAAAGCCCAGAAGAAGACGAATGCAAAGAAAACATATATTATTGAAAATAGTATAAACCTAGTCGTACTTTTTAGATCGTTGATTTTTGAAAATATTTTTATAAGTAACACCACCTTTTATAAATTAAGTAACTTTATCGTATACCATTATAGCGTCGTGCGAAATAGATCGGGAGCCAATCAGCAAAAATTATGCGTAAATGTATAATCTGACGAGATCATAGATAGAAAGGTTGTATATTTAACATCTTATTTCTCCAAGTTTTGCATTAATTACTTTTTGCTTACAATGATATATGC
The DNA here is from genome assembly GCA_017461065.1 of Clostridia bacterium. Classification (GTDB taxonomy): domain Bacteria; phylum Bacillota; class Clostridia; order Christensenellales; family DTU072; genus Stercoripulliclostridium_A. Next base: position 40,366 of record JAFTZC010000025.1, read on the forward strand.
ATTATTGGTTTCATATACGTTTGTAACAGTCATAGACGAAGCACCAATTAGCGATTTTATACTAGCTGGAGTATCGGGGTAGATTTTAATTTTACGTGTTCCCATATCAATATATGGGCTTTGATTTTTATCAATGGATAAACAGAAAACACCACCTTTATTTAACAAAGAATCTACCTTGGATATGACTCGTTGCTTATCCTCGAAGTGCATCATAGTAAGCGATGAATAGATAATGTCAAAGGGTTTATTGAAAGGATGTAAGTTGAAGTCAGCGCAAACAAGTGAAACATTAGAACAAACTCTTAAGTTTTCTTTTGCGCGCTCTATTGTTTTAGGCGATATATCCACACCAACCAAACGTTTGCAATATGGTGCAACCTTAACTGCTATTCGACCTGTGCCAACCCCGATTTCAAGAACACTCTTGCTTTTTGTAAGGTTTAAAGAGTCTAAAAATAACGCACCATCCCATTGGTTCATATAATCTTGTAGTGCTGGTGGGTCGCGGAATGGGTCATTGCCTTCTTCAATTAACAAATCATAATGGTCGATTACATCCATATACATATACCTTTGGAACATTAACTATTAAATTGATTATAACATGAATGGGACAAACAAGCAATGCGGTTATGCATAATATCAAGTGCAAATTAAAAATAAAGCCCTAATAGAGCCTTTTGCGATCCTATTAGGGCTTTTTGATGATTTCTAAAAGAAAAGACAGTATTGAATATCACTAGGGTTCAACACTGTCTCACTTGGCGGTGCTAATTGTGTCAAATCTGAACCAAGTGCATCTTCTATTTCGCTTATTTCAAACTGGGTTCGATTGTCGCCATCGTGATTATAAATGATGATAACTTTATCGTCATATAGAATTACTTTGTTTATAAAGTAAGTTATAAGGTATTGTCGTGCAGATTCATCGTTTTTATTGAATACTGAAAACTGGTCAAACCAAAATTCTATATGCTCACGAGTGAAATGAAGTTTAGAATTATATTCCGCTTTGACTATCTTTTCTTCAAGGACTTTCTTTTCATTTTCTAGATTAAGAAGTTCACTTTTCGTTGAATTGGTGATAATCCCATTTTTGATAGCATTTATTAAGTTATCGATATGCGTGTCAACTTGTTTAAGTTCTTTTCGTAGAAGATTGAGTTCGGATGAGTCTTGTCGCTTTTCTTGTTGGGCGAGTATTTGCTCGGTAATGGACTCTATGACACTTGGAGAAAGTACGTGTTGTAAAGTTGCATCTATCACGAAGTCTTCTAAAAATTTTTTAGGAACGGATTTCTTTTTGCAGCCATTGTTCTTTTTCTTTCCAAAGCATTTATAATAATGGTGGATGGTTCCGTTTCTTCCGGTGCCAGAATCTCCAGTCATAAGTGTGTTGCAATATCCACAATACAATTTGCCACTTAACATATACAATTCCTTTGCTTTTAGTCTAGCCGGGCTTCTTTTGTTTAGAATGATTTTTTCTTGTACGATTTCAAATATCTTTTTATCTACAATAGGGGGGTAGTAGTCTTCTATTACATAATCTCCATATTTGAACACGCCTATATATTTAGGGTTTTTAAGCATGTTCATTATTGTGTTCGGGACAAAGGGTCGGCCTCTTGGAGTGGTTATTCCTTTCTCTTTAAGGTAAGATGCGATATCAAAAGCGGTTTTACCTTCAGAGTACATCTTGAACATTTTCCGAACTACTTCGGCCTGGTCATTATTTATAAGTAAAACTTTATTTTCAACCGAATAGCCATATAGAAGAGAACCGCCAAGGAAGGTTCCTTTTTGCAAGGTCTCATATTGTCCACGTTTGACTTTTTTGGAAAGTTCGCGAGAGTAGTATTTTGCAAGAGCAACGAGTAGTCCTTCTGTAAGAATTCCTCCGAGGTTTTCCGTGCCATCTGCATTTATGCCTATCGTTTCTGTTGCAGAAAGAAGTTTTACTCCGTTCTGGCGAAGTAGTTTTTTATCGTAGCCATAGTCTCCGTCATCTCTTGAGAAACGGTCTACGGCATAGACAATAACATATTCGAACTTTTTTAGTGCAGAATCCGCCAACATTCGCTGGAAACTTGGCCTCATATCGTTTTGAGCGGTTTTTGCTCTATCGATATACTCATTTACGATAATAAAACCATTTTCTTCCGCGAATCTATAACAAACACGTAGTTGTCCTTCAATAGACTGCTCGGTCTGTCCTCGGCTTGAATATCTTGCGTAAATAACAGCTTTTTTCATATTATTTTGTGAATTGTACGAAGTCGTTTTTCTTTAGTCTATAATAATCCCATATACAATCTGGAATAAGTTCTACATATTTTTGAAGCCTTTCTTTGCTTGATTTGTAAAGAGCATCTATGGCTATTCTCTCTTCTTCATTAGCAGATAAAAAAGAACCACTCCTTCTGTTGTTGATAAACCATAAGATGTGCATCAAGCATATGTATTCTATAACATCGTTGTCAGTGTTGGAATCAAGGATTCTTTTGTAAAAGCTATCTTCATTATTGTGTACGGTGCCTGCAATAATGCCATTGTAATAGCCCATACAATCGCCGAGCACTTTTTTGAAAACAAGCAACATAGATTGTGCGAACTCATTGCTAATATAAGGTTTCATTATACTGAACAATTTGTCATAATAGGGGACAACTTTTTCGTCTACTTTCCAATTTGATAGTTGTAGTTTCTTTTTGAAAACAAATTCATATAGAAGAATGGCTGCAACAATGACAACAAAGATAGGTATTGCGTAATACATATGGGACTCCTTATAAATTACTCATAAAGCATATAGCTCGACCAATACAACGAATATCGTTAAGTTCTTCTCCGATATAGACTAATGGTTCATATGCGGTATTTTCTGGGCTGAGGACCAGCTTTTGCTTTTCAGTATAAAAATACCAGCGTTTCAAGGTGACTTCGTTATTAATAATAACGGCAGCGATTTGTCCGTTCTCTACTAAAGGTTGTTCTTTAATAAAAACAACATCTCCATCGTGTATGCGAGCTCCCACCATAGAATCTCCCTTTGCAATTAAGCAAAAATCTGCTTTGATATCACTACTTGCATCAATATATGTTTCGTGAGATTCATTTGCATAAATAGGCTTTCCACATGCAATTTCACCAAGAAGGGGAAATTTTTTAAGAGTGATAGGACGGAGTTCTGAAAGAGAAGAATAATCTATAGGATATTTAGAAACATCCTTTCCTATCAACCAATTGGGATTAACTCTTAATGCTCGTGCAATTTCTTGAATAACAGGAAGTTTAATTGTTTTAATTAATCCTTGCTCGTAACGTTGAATGGTAGAGCGGTCAACACCAATAATATCTGCTATTTCTTGCAAAGTTAGGCCAAGTTCATTTCTTCGTTCTCTAATTCTAAAGCCAATTTCTTGATTTGTATTCATATTTCACCTCTAATGGAATTATAACATATATATTTGCACTACGCAATAACTGTGTTGCAAAAATTATCAATTTACTTCAAAAAAGTTATTGACAACACGGAAAAGAGATGATATATTGTTATTGAAAAGTTGCATAGTGCAACAAAAAAACAAGGAGGTATAACATGGTAAACACAGATAAGCTAAAAGGATTGATAGTTGAAAAAAAAACATCTCAACCCAAGTTGGCAAAAAAACTAGGAATTGCTCCTGCAACTATGAATCAAAAAATTCATAACAAAAGACCTATGCTATTAGAAGAAGCATTAAAGTTGCAAGAACTATTAGAAATTTCAGATGCCGATTTCAGAATTTATTTTTTTGCCGAAAAGTTGCATAGCGCAACAAAAAGGGGCTCGTAAACATGGAACTGATAATAGTAAATAAGTTGAAACTCAGCGGTGTTCATTTAGAATTGGCCGCGTGGAGTTTAGGAGAACTGCTCCAAGAGTTCTACAAAGACGATAACGTCCAACAAGCATTTGAAGAATGGAAAATTAAAAAAGGAGGGATAGCCAATGGAAACAAAGAAAATGACGGAGGAACAAATGATTGAAGAAATCAATGTGTTACGCAATAGCCCTTATGTCAAGCTCGCAAAGCAAACCCAAAATAGTATGTTAAGGCAAAAGTTATATCAACTTAGGAGCCTTGATAAAAAAGGCAGAGCTTTAGCCCAAGCACTTGAAATATATATGGAGGAATAGCTATGAAACTAAAATTACTTCGCCTAAAGAAGGGAATTAGTCAAAAGGAATTAGCAGAGCAAATAGGAACTGACGTCCCGATGCTCTCTAAATTCGAAACGTACAAATGCTTACCGATACCAAGTATGTTGCGTAAGATAATGGATGCTCTGAAATGTACGATAGATGACCTCTATGAGCCACACGAGTTGTATCAACCTAAAGTTAAGGAAAAGCCCACGACAAAGAAGGAGCCTAACACGTATCATTTGTCGGTACATCTTCCAAGAGAGGCGAGAGCTTTCCTAAAAACTGCCTTAAAAGATTGCGGATATAGTTCGGTAACAGAATGGATAAATAGGTGTTTCGAGCAGTTGCAAAGTACTTATAAGGAAGTCAAAGAAAAAGAAAAGACTTCACCCAACGCCGTCAAGCAAGTAGTGAAGCCCAATCAATCAAAAAGGTAAGGTATCCTTTTTTTTCAAAATACCATAAAAAATCTTTATTGTCAAGGAGACTATTTATGGACAATGCATTTTTTTTAGTAAAAAAGGCTGAAATCAAGCTAAAGACAGCAAAAGAAGCCTATTCAAAGTGGTTGGAAGATGCAACAGCATCTCTAAAGAGAACCACAAATCCAGCAGCTAAGATGGAACGAATTAACGACATCGTAGAGAACGAAAAGGTATATGCCGAAATTATCCACGATGCTCAGCAAGAACTAGAGATGGCTCAAGCATTATATAGCCACAAGTTCGGGAATGAACGTACTCGTAGAGCCGCAGCAAACATCATTATTTTTGGAGGGAATTATGGCAGATAAACTTAAAAAAGCATCAAGAGCACATACTCGTTATTATTTATCAGACGGAACACTCGTTCCAGGTAGCACAACGGTTACTGGACTACTCAATAAGCCAGCTCTTATCATCTGGGCTAACAAGCTCGGTCTTGAGGGAATAGACTCAACTAAATACGTGGACAAAGCGGCCAGGGTGGGCACCTTGATTCACTCAATGGTTGAGACACATATTACAAAGACGAAGTGCGACACTTCCGACTTTACGCCTTTGGAAATAGAATTAGCTCAAAATGGCTTTTACAAATACCTTGATTGGGAAAAGCAACACAAAGTAGAGCCTATCTTTAATGAGAAGAAGTTTGTGTCGGAAAAACACAAATATGGTGGTACGCTTGATTTTTACTGCAAGGTTGATGGGAAGTTAACTTTGGTTGATTTCAAGAGTGGCAAAGGCATCTATAATGAACACTTCCTACAGGTATCGTCATACGCCAACCTTCTTAAGGAAAATGGCTATAAGGTTGAGCAAATTATGATTCTTAATATTGGTCGAAACGAAGACGAACCATTCCAACACAAGGAAATCGCTCCAAGTGTAATTAGAAAGTATTTTGATATGTTTAAGTCACTACTAAAGGTTTACTACATAAAAAAAGAATTGAATTGGAGGTAAGTCATGCCAGAGTTGAACGTTTTCCAAAAAATTATCGAAGTTAAAAAGGAAATTACTTGTTTCAACAAAGATTGCGAAACCACTGGTGCTAGGGCATACAAATACATTTCTGGCACACAGGTGCTATCTAAGATTAAGTCCAAAATGGAAGAAATCGGACTGCTATTTATGCCGGTTGAAGTTGAGAATAGGGGGTGGCAAACCTTTGATTATCTTAATGCAAAAGGAGAGCAGAAGACCGACTTCATTGTCGAAGGGAAGCTGGTATATGCCTGGATAAATGCAGAGAAGCCCGAAGACCAAGTGAGAATTCCATTTGAATATTATGGTCAACAAAACGACATATCCAAAGCCTTTGGTAGCGGGCTCACTTATTCGGAGCGATACTTGCTCTTAAAGGCCCTTGGTGTGCCGACCGATGAAGAAGATCCGGATGGTCGAAACGAAGACAAAAAGGCACGAGCTCAAAATAAGCCCAAGAACGAACAAAAACAAACCAAGTGGGCGAGCGTTAACGAACTAATAAAAGACACAAATATAACGCTTGCAAATGTCAACGATTGGATATTAAGGCGCTACGGAAAGGCTATCAAGATAAACAACCTTTCCGAGGAGCAATTTGATGAAATGATGACAAGGCTACAAGCGAAGATAGCAGGAGAAGTAAATGAGTAAGTTCATAGCAGACAAAGCTTATCGAATGATTAACGAGAACAATGAATTAGTAGTTTGTTGTGTCGTTACAGGAGAGCATAAACGAGGAGCACTTCTTACTTTGGAAGAGATAAAAAGTTCTGAAAAGAAGTTCGAGGTCCAAATTAAGGAACATCGTTCTCAAAGGAGTTTGGAGCAGAACCGACTCCTTTGGGCTCTTCTTGGTAAGATGGCAGAAGCTATGTCGGGGAACAAGAGGAGAGTCAGCTCTGAAGAATGTTATTGCATCATGTTAGAAGAAGCAAATGTCAAGTACGACTATATGTTGGCGTTGCCAGAGGCAGAAGAAATGTTGAGAAAGACGTTCCGAGCGATACGCAAACTTGATGAAAGAGAAGTCAATGGAAAGACGCTCAATATGTATCAGTATTTCATTGGCTCTTCCAAATTTAACACTAAGGAGATGACAGAACTCATTGAAACAACGCTTGATAAGCTTGCCGAACTTGGCATTTATGACAGCGAAATAGAACTTGCAAGAAGGGAATACCAACGATGAAATCAAGAAGAGCGAAAGCGACTGATATCCCACAAAAAGTCAAAGAAGCAGTGTGGGAAAGAGATAATGGCAGATGCGTAGTGTGTGGTAATGCTCACAACGTAATGCCAAATGCTCACTTCATTCCAAGGTCTCAAGGTGGATTGGGCATTGAAGAAAATATTGTAACGTTATGCTCAAACTTAACTCCTAATTGTTGCCATTACAAGTTTGACCATGGCACTAAACAAGAGAGAACAGAGATAGGGCAAACGATTGAGAGATATCTTAAATCAAAGTATCCCGACTGGGATAAATTAAAACTTAAATACAGGAGATAGAATATGAATAAACTGATACTTATCGGAAATCTTACGTGTGATCCCGAAATTATACAAATGCGAGATGGGGGCTTAAGAGCACGGGTTTCGGTAGCGATAAACCGAAATTATGCTGATGGGGCTGACTTTTTAGACGTGACTTTTTGGGGCAAGAAAGCTGAGTTTATAGAGCAATATTTGTATAAGGGATACAAGGTAGCAATAGAAGCCAGGCTGGAGAATAATAACTATACCGACAAAGATGGAAGGATGCGCTATACCTTGCGCTTGCATGGAGAAGAGATAGAGTTTCTTTCTGCTCCGCAAAAGAAAGCAGACGATAATGTTGATACTAAGGATGCAGAGCCGGTTAGCAATGCAAAGCTAAAGCAGCAACAGCATATAGACGAATTCCTAAAGAAGCAAGAAGAAGATCTACCATTTTAGGAGGGGTAAGTTATGGCAGAAAGAAGAATGTTTGCCAAGACGATTGTAATGTCGGATGCGTTCCTCGATATGCCTTTATCAGCAAGGTGTCTCTATTTTTCTTTTGGCATGGTAGCGGACGATGATGGTTTCGTAAATAACCCTAAAAGCCAAATGAGACAAATAGGAGCATCTACGGATGACTTGAATTTGCTTGTTGCGAAGAAGTTCGTAATCGCGTTTGAAAACGGCGTAATTTGTATCAAGCATTGGCGTATCAACAACTATTTGAGGAACGATAGATACAAAGAGTCTACGTACACCAAAGAAAGGGCTTCGTTGAGGATAGAAGCGAATGGCGCCTATGTTGTGGATAACTCACGGTATACCAGTGGTATACCAGGTGGTATACCCAGTATAGATAAGAAAAGTAAAGAAGAGAAAAGCGTAGAAAAGGATAGTATAGGAGAGTGTAGCGCAAGCGCATTAGAGGAGTTTTCCACACCCGATGATGTTGCTTCTTCCGAAGATCTCAAATCTTTATTTTACTCAAATCGTTTAGCCATCCAAATTGATTGTAAGCCTATTTTCAGCTTTGAAGAGTATGAGACTCTCGTTTGGGCTTTATGCGTTAGCAGTTTTGCGAGGAATCTAATACGAACGCTTTCATTACTACACAAAAAAGCGAAAGAATTGAAAACTGGTCAATGGACGGACTTTAATAGAAAGACGAGCGATGACCAGTTGACCAACGATATTATTGAACATTGGGGAGAGATAAGATGAATCAAAATGAGATAAAAGAATTAGCTATAAAATTGGCAAGAGAAATATGTGACCTTTATGACCATTGCTCAAGAGTAGGTAAAACAGATTGTTACAAATGCCAAGTTGAAGATATTACGTACCAACAACTTGCAAGGATAATCATAAACTCTAAGCCAGAAGTAGACATACACATTCCGTTAAAAATTGGTGATATTGCCTGGGGAATAAGAAACTTCCATGGACATCTTAAGCCGGTAAAAGGATACATATCAAATGTAACCGTTCAAAAAGACCTACGTGTGCTTTATGAAATCAAATACGTATGCCGTGGATATTTCGGAGAGAAGATATTTAAGACAGAACAGGAAGCAGATGCAATGGTTGATCAAAAGGAGAAAGATAAACATGTATCAAGATAACCTACTCAGAGAACTAATCATTGACAATTTTGCTGGGGGTGGCGGTGCTTCTACTGGAATCGAGCTTGCTTTAGGCCAACCGGTAGACATAGCTATTAACCACAACGCAGATGCCATCGCGATGCATAAGGTAAACCATCCTTATACCATGCACTACCAAGAAGACGTATTTGCTGTTGTTCCCGAAGTAGTAACTGGTAATAGGCCTGTTGGAGTTGCTTGGTTTAGCCCGGACTGCACACACTTTTCAAGAGCAAAAGGCAATAAGCCGGTAGAGAAGAAAATCCGAGGTCTTTCTTGGGTAATACTCAAATGGGCACTTTCCGAGGTTGCTCCAAGAATAATCTTTATGGAGAACGTAGAAGAAATTCAATCTTGGGGACCGTTAAAAGAAGTAGAGCCCGGCAAATACCTGCCGGACGAAGCACGCGCCGGTGAAACCTTCAAAGGATTTATTTCGATGCTATCCAAAGGTATTGCGAAGGACCATCCAGCACTAATCGAGGCTTGTGAGTTCTTACGCATTGAAAAAGGCTCTACTCAATACCAACGTCTCGTGGATGGGCTTGGATACAACGTTGAATATCGCATACTAAAGGCGTGCGACTATGGCGCACCAACCATAAGAAAGAGGTTTTATCTTGTGGCACGTAGAGATGGACAACCGATAGTATTCCCAGCTCCTACGCACGGCAAAGGTAACGGCTTAAAGCCATATAGGACGGCGGCGGAATGCATTGATATGACAAAGCCTTGTCCCTCGATATTTGGGCGAAAGAAGGACCTTGCAAGCAACACTTTAAGGCGCATTGCTCGTGGTTTAGACAAGTTTGTTATCAAGAACACAAAACCATTCTTGATTCAAATGAACTATGAGAACGCAGCTCAAGACATTGCAAAGCCACTCAGCACTCAAACAGCAGTAAACAAGCATTTTGTGGTAGAACCGAGTGTAGCACCTTACGTTATGAGCAACAACACCGGCAACGCACCACACGACGTTAAAGAGCCAATTCCTACCATTACTACAGGCGTTAGAAACTTTATTTGTTCTCCCTCCATCGTTCCTATAGGATATGGAGAAAGACCAAATCAAAAACCCAGGATACACGATATTGAAAGTCCTTTAACAACCGTGGTTTCAAACAGAAAACATTACGTTTGTACCCCTTACATAACCCAGTACTATGGTGGTGAAAAGCAATCGGGCGCTGATATTAAAAAGCCATTGCCTACGGTTACTGCAGTTGACCATAATGCACTAATCTCTGTAAATCTTACTTGTAGATATGGCAATGGTAAAGATGGGCGAGGAAAGGATATTTCAGAGCCTGCGCCCACCGTAACAGGTACGCCTCACGAAAGCATTGTAGCAAGCAATTTAATGCAATATTACGGCGGTTCCGACCAGCATAGCAAAACGGATGCACCTCTTCCAACGGTTACAACCAAGGCAAGAAATGCTTACGTATCAACAAATATGTGTGTGCTCCGTAACAATATGGGAGCAAAGGCAGTAACGGAACCATTATCGACGATAACTGCAAGTGCTAAGCATCACGTTCAAGTTAAGACGTACATATTGCCCATAGCAGACAATGTAGAACTCTACAACTGGAACGAGGTCCGTGGTTTGCTCAATACCTATGCCGGTTATAACATTGCTAAAAACGAGATTCTTATCCTTGAGATAAACGGAGTACAGCATTTTATAGCAGACGTAGGAATGAGAATGTTGGAGCCCGAAGAACTCAAACTTGCTCAAGGTTTTCCCAGGGACTATGTTATTGACATTGAAAGTCGCACTGGCAAGCCTTATTGCAAACAAAAGCAAATCGCACGTCTTGGTAACGCTGTGTGCCCACCTGTTGCAACGGCCCTAATCCGAGCCAACTGTGCGGACATCGCGTTAAAGAAGCCTTGTCAAACTATGGAAAGGCTTGAAAGAATCTATTGTAGAACAGCATAGGAGGAAAGCACGTGGACTGGAAAGGAAATAAACATTCAATTTATGTAACTTTAGGGGCAAGCAATCACACTGAGCAAGAGCGAGAATTGAACGATTACTATGCTACCGAACCCAAAGCCATAGACTTGTTGCTTACCAAAGAACAGCCCAATCACAACATTTGGGAGTGCGCATGTGGAGAAGGACACTTGTCTAAAAGGTTAATGGAAAAAGGGTATAACGTTGTTAGTACCGACATCATTGACCGAGGGTATAAGGATATGAGTGCGCAACAAGATTTTCTAAGCGCAACCAATACGCCCATTAAGAACATCGACATATTAACCAACCCACCATATAAGTATGCCAAAGAGTTTGTGTTAAAAGCATTAGACTTATTGCAAGACGGATGCTGTTGTTATATGTTTCTCAAACTCACGTTTCTTGAGGGCAAGGCTCGTTTCAAAGAAATATTTAAGTCTACCCCACCCCGATGCGTTTACGTCTTTTCTGAGCGCGTACAATGCGCTAAGAACGGCGATTTTGAGAAGATGCGCCAAGGCGGTGGAAGTGCAGTTGCATACGCCTGGATGGTTTGGCAAAAAGGCTATACAGGTGGAACAACAATAGAGTGGATCTAAAAGGAGAAC
>JAFTZC010000026.1 GCA_017461065.1 Clostridia bacterium
GGCGAGCCGTATCCCGTAGCGTCACCTATCATATCGGCTATCCACGTTGATACCGCAGGTCCCGCTACGTCCCAGACTAAGCCTACGACCGTGCCGGCAATGCCGTTGATAGCACCTACTATCGTTTCAAGTAGCCAGCCTGCGACCGTATTAATCAATCCACTAATATCAAGTACGAGTATCGATGCAAGGCTTAGGTGCAATACGTTGTTGCGTATAAACGCAGTAACGGATTGTGGTTCCCAATCTTCTTCGTTGGAGAGTGAGCCTTGTACGTTTGCAACTTGAGTGAGCTGGTTAATTGGGATTTCAACCTTGTTGGTTACCGTCTTGTTGAGAGCAAGTCTAATTCTTCTATAAGCGTTGTCGAAGAAGATAGGCTCGTAGGTCTTTAGCAAGCTACCAACGTTAAATCCTGCGATTTCCCAATTGAACGCTGCGCCCTTTGATACGAATGCGTGGTCGTATGGGGTCAAGCCGTTTTCGTCAGCGTATGCTCTTACTACGGGGCTGAAGTAGGTGGGGCCTGTAGTCAAGCTTACACCAAAGCCGATTGCGAAGTCGAAGAATACGCCCTTTGACATACCATAGCCAAGGTTTCTCAAGAAGAAGTAATCGTTACGCTTTTCAATATAAATTGTAAAGTCGCTCATTTGGATTACGTCAAGGATACCTTGAGCAAGGGTGAGTACGCTGATGTTTGCAGCAAGATTGCCTGCAGAGTCCATACCTAGAGTCAAGCCTTCGATACCGCCGTATTGACTTTCGTCACCGATGGTGGTTAGTTGATAGAATTGAGCGGTTGAACCGAGTGCAATGCCAAAGTTACCTTCGTGAACTGCGAGGTTGAGGTAGTTGCCCTTTTGGTCGAGTTTTACGCGTAGGTTGAGGTTGTTTAGACCTTGGTATAGGTTAATCGATAGTCTAATATCGGTTAGGTTTGGTAGTACCATACTATCGCCCATTAGGGTTTGTACGATAGCCATATTGGGGTTGATGATTAGCTCTTCGTTGGACATCAAAATCTTAAGTAGCGGTGCATCGGTTGCAGTTACAAGATCCATAATGCCGTTTTGAGCCTTATCGTTCAAGCTGATAGCGCCGTCTTGAGCACTTGCGGTTGAAAGTGCGTTGTTGGCGTTTACCGCAGCGTTTTCTTGTTCTTCAACTGTTAGAACGCCGCTGAGCATTTCGTTAAGGTTGATACCTTCGTCACCAAGGAATGAGCCAAGGAAGCTGTTGAGTATGCCAAGAACGTCAACGCCGTTTAGTGCTGCTTGGAACAAGCCGAGACCACTTAGATTTACGTAAGCGGTGTTGGTCTTACCAAGGAAGTATACGCCGATGATTTCTTCGCCGGTTAGGCCGATTGAAAGTGCCAAGGTGGTGTTGGTCATATCAGCAAGGTCTGCGTAAACGGTTAGACCGAGCGTGAATACCAATACGGTGTTTTGAACGTCAAAGTTGATGGTGTCACCACTCATACCAAGCAAGTTTTCAAGAAGTTCTTGCATTGCAAGGAGTTGTGGTGCCTTTTCGGTATCTCTGGTACGTACGCGAGCTTCAAGTTCAAGGTTGAGTGCTACCTTGCTGATGATGCCGATATCTTCGTATACGATACCTTCTTCCACACTACCTTCAACGTGTTCACGTGCGCTGATGCTTGAACCTTTGTTTTCGTCCGTCCACATCTCGAACTTGCCTTGTCTGCCGTTGAATCCGATACGGAATGCCTTTTCGTATGGGGTGTCGTCGGTTAGACGTAAGCATAGACCGTATACTCCGTCTTCGTTGGAGTAACCGATTTGTAGGTTGCGGAACATTGGAAGCATAAGTTCTGCGCCGCCAAGGAGTCCTGCAATAGTATCGTTCTTAGATGCGTTTGCAAGTAGTGAGTATACGAGTGCGCCGGTGATTGCAAGCGAGGTTTCGTCTGCGCCGAAGGTTAGGAGTAGTAGTCTTTCGGTCCAGCCGTAATCCTTGAGATATACTCTGTCGATATGTTGATCTTCAATCTTATCAACGGTGCCTACTGCGTTGTCGTTTGCGTTTTGAGCGTTAACAGCTTGAGTGCCGTCGTTTACGCTTGTATCGCCACTTGCGTTAGAGCCGCCAAGTCCGCCAACGAGATTCTTGAGAACTGCACCGAGTTGGATGCCTTCGAGCTTTACGCTTGGGAAGCCGAGACCGCTTAGGTCAACGTATGCGGTACTATTTTCGTAGATGCCGTTTTCGTCTTGCTCGTACTTGCCTTCGTAAGTAATAAGAACCATCGTCTTATCGTTATAGGTCATTTCGAGTTGCAATCTCATAGGAGTGATATCGCTAAAGTCTATGAATAGTCTTAGCGTTAGGCCAAATGCGATTGCGATGTCGTCGATTGGTTGAAGTGCAAGGTTGATTTGGCTAATCAATCCTGCGATATCTCCGCCTATCAAGCCGCCTACGGTGCCGAGAAGCTCGCTCATATCGAATAGACCACCTACGGTGTCGTCAATATTGAGCTCGAGATTTACTTCCATTTCCATCTTGTAATCGGAAAGTGGACGGAAGTTTTCAGCAAAGTATGCTTGGAAGTCGTCTCTCATCATACCGTCGAGAGCAGTCTCGTGGAAGATGTTGGTGTTTTCACCAAGACCGATATCAAGGCTGTGGATGGAGAGTGAAACGTTGTACATACTCTTGGAGCTTGATACAACCATAAGTACCTTGTAGCACTCGATTGCGCCCGTTGCAACGTCAACTACGGGAGCTACCTTGAGGGAAGCGTTGAGCATCGTGCCGTAGTGGTATAGTGAAACTACGCCGTCAGCGTTTTCGCTCCATACGTAGGTCTTGAGTTGCAAGAACTCGGAGATAGCGTCGGATACCTTTTGTGCGCCTTCCTTAGATGCTTGTAGATATTCAGCACTGCCCGGATTCAATGCGGGATCGATTGGGAAGTACTTGGAAGCATCGTAGATGAAGTAGAATACGTTACGCGTGCCTGAATCTTCAAGAGCAAAGTCTTTGTCTTCGCTGATAACTTGTTGACGTAGGTAGGTGCTTTCCGCGCTAAGTGCGATATCGCCGTTGTCGGTAGGAACGGTTGCGCCGATCAAGAAGCTTGATTCGTAGGTTTCACGAATCTTTTCAAGAGCAACTCTTTCGGAAACTACGCTAACGAGCTTTTCACCGAGTGAAGATACGTTGATGCCTGCAATGTTGAGTGCAGGAGCTTGAGCAGTACCTACTGCGGTAGCAAGTAGTACGTCGCCTTCAGATACTTTAATGGATACGCGCGTGTACGCGGTGTCGTTGGTTAGTAGATATACGCCGGTAGCGTCGTTGTAAGCTACGCCGTATCCGCCAAGCGTGGTCAATGACTCGATGAGAGCATCCTTAACTGCGTTTGCGCGGTTGTTGATTTCTTCAGCAGGGTATTCAACACCCTTTTCAAGTGAGAAGATATCGTAGGTTTCGTATACAAGATATTCAACGGTGACGCCCTCGCCTACTGCCGTGATGCCGTATGATTCGGAGTCAAGGCTGGTACCGATGAAGCCTTGTGAAGCGTATACGCTATACGAGATACCTTCGAAGGTTGCTTCTGCTGCGGTTAGGTATGCAGATACGCCACCCATAGTGTTCATTACCATATCAACACTTTCGCTTGTAGCAATGGTGGTGCTGATATCGGCGATTTCCGTGTCGGTTGCGTCGATAGGCTCTTGATAGTCAAGACCTAAGTTGAGTGACAAGGAGTTGCCGGTGTTGTCGAGTACGACCGAGAGATTACCAATCTTTTCATCGAAGGGGAATCCAAAGAGTTGGTCAAGAATGGTTTGGATAGCGGTTTGAGCTACTACGATAGAAATTGCACCCTTGGTGAATTGGATACTATCAAGTAGGCCAATAAACCACATTGAGTTTTCTTCCTTAACTTCTTCTTCGTAGTCGTAGATGTTTTCATCGTCTTCGCCTGCGTTTTGAACGTTTGCGTTTGCACCTGCGTTTTCGCCTGCGTTGTCAACAACGTCTTCGTCTGCGAGCATATCGTAGAGTGACTCGATTAGGTCGTCAAGAGTTTGAACAATACCGCCGGTCATATTGCCGAGCGTGCCGCCAAGGCTATCGAGAACTGCCTTTAGGTTGAGATTTAGGAACTTCTCAAATACCGCGCTGTTGAGCGTGATACCGGTGATGCCCAAGTTCTCAAAGCCTGCCATATTCAAGTACAAGCCAAGGCCGTTTTCGTTGTAGTCGCTTTCGCTTTGGTTCAACGAGCCTACTACGTATAGTGCAAAGTATTCTTCTTCAACGTCGCTTTCGCCTTCAGCGTAAGTGCCGTCTTCTTTGAGTTTTACGAGTTGGATGATAGCGTCGATACCCCACTTATCAAGAGCGGTAAGTTTAACGTCTGCCTTGATACGCAAGGTTGCGTCGCCGATGATGTCGTTTAGAGCTTGGATATAGAATGCAGCCCCTACTACGTTGCCATTTTCGTCAGCTTCGTTTTGGAATAGTGAGCTCCAGTTCAAGATATACTCACGAATATCCGCACCAACGGTAATGTCAACACCAAGGTTTACTCTCCATTCAACGTCGGAAGTCGAGAAGCATCCGTCGTAGAATGCAGCTTGTTCTTCGTCGTTACGCATAAAGTCGAGATATTCGTTGAAGGACTCGGTGCTGATAAGTGCGGTTGAGTCGTGTAGTAGGCTTAGCGTTGCAGCGTAGCCTGCACTCATATACTTGTTGCCGTCTTCGGTTTCGATTTCAGCGCTGTTCTTTGTGATGTTGATTTCGAAGCTTACACCACCGGTGCCTTCTTCGAAGAATAGGCCGAGTGAAGCGTGGTCAAGGAGTAGGCTTGCAATGCCGTTGATGGTGTCTTCGGTTACTTCTACTTCGCTGTCAGCCGAGCCGAGTAGACCGGTTAGAATGTCAACGAGAGCGTCTGCTGCGCCTACCAATAGTTCCTTGGTAATCATCAAGCCGAAGCCTTCGGAGTTCAAGTAGATGATTGGCTTCAAGAAGTTACCGATAGCGTAGTCGCTTTTCTCATACATATCTATAATAGGATTGCGTGCGGGACCATCGGGAGCCGTACTTGGAGCGTTTTGAACGTTAGAAGAACCACCGCCGGTTGCACCGCCACCGATACCTTGGTCAACTTCGTCCATATCGAAGATGCCTTCCATAAAGTCACGGATAACGCGAGTGATATCGAATTCGTCAAGCTTGATATCAAGGTTGGTATCAAATAGTTCGATGCCGATATATGCAACGTTATCGACCATATATAGTTGGAGAACCTTTTGAGTATCGTGAATTTCGCCGGTCGTGTTGTCGATGATGGTGTAACGGATTACAAGGTCAAGGATAAGTGCCGAGTTGAATACTTCGGGGTCGGTTGAAAGCATTCTCTTGAGGTCAAGAGCTACCTTTAGGTTGATTTCCATAAAGAGCGTCTCGTCACCACCTGCAAGCACGATAGAAGTATCAAGACCTTCGGGTAGCTTTATATTGAGCATACCGAATACAAGGTCGAGAAGATCAACAAGTGAAACGTCTCCGTCTTCAAAGTCGAGCTGGAGGCTTACGTTGGTGCCGAGTTGGATAGCCATTTCGTCATACTTGGTGTATGAGCTGATTTCGTCTTGGCTGATAACGGGCTCTAAGGTTGATTGGATGCCAAACGGGGTATGAATCTTGGTTTCGTTCTTGATATCCGCTTTGATGTTTTCGCCAAGGATAGCAATACCAAGGTTGATACCTGCGTTGGAGTTATCTTCTTGCTTTTCTTTTACAATCTTATACTCGCCGGTGGCTTCGTCGTATTCCCATACGTCACGGTAGTCCTTACCGGTATCAAGGTTAATGTCAACGTGGTACTCACTATTTGGAGTCATACCTACGCCTGCACTTGGCTCGATAACGCCCTTGAGATAATCTTCAAGCGAGACATCAAGGCCAACGAGACCGAGAATGACGTTGATCATTTCAAAGGTTACGGTTAGAAGCAAGCCGTCGTCTTGTGATAATAGAACTTTGACGATACCGACGAGTTGTTCTTCTTCACTTTCGTTATTTAGGCCGAGAACTTGTCCCCAAGTTGGGTAGGTAGCTGCAAATAGAGCTTCTACTTCGGGGGTAATTTCGTTTTGTTCTTCGTTTTCGCCGTCGGGGTTGGTTACTTCGCCGTCGGGTTCTTCTTCGGTATTGCCACCGCCGAGTAGGTAGTCAATCATACCGCCAAGCTCCCAAATTTCAATCTTGCCAAGGCCAAGGGTTGATAGGTCAAGATATAGGTCGCCGTTGTAGTAGGTGATGACAATCTTGAATCTTTCTTGGTTCTTGAGCGAGTAGATAGCGAGCTTGAGTTGTAGATTGTCAAGTAGTCCTTGTAGACCGCCCTTGATGAATGCCTTAGCTTCGATGTCAAAACGGATTACGTCGCCGAAGCTGTCGTCATCGTCGTTCAAGAAGCCGAGCATAATTAGGTTAGGTAGAGCGGTTGCAAGTGGGCTATCCTTGCTGAACAAGGTTTCAAATGCAGTATTAGCTGCCATACCACCGAGAGGTCCATTCTCGTCAAGTATGGTCTTATATAGGTTACCAAGGTCAACTACGCCGTCGTTTACCTTAAATCTAATTTCAAAGCCTGCTTCAAGCTCAATGGTGTTAACGTTATGAGCGGGCAAGTAGTTAGCGGTTTGTGGAAGTAGTAGCTTATCTGACGGATAACGCTCGAAGTTTACGCGGTGGTCACCGATTGCAAGACCAAGGTCAAGTACCTTAGCCGTATCGGAAACTTCTTCAACGGTTGAAGTTGCGCTGAGTTCTAAGTCAATACCAAAGTTGAAGGTATTTGCCTTAGGTGCAATAGAGATTTGTAGCAATACGTCGCTGAATACCTTTAGGTTTGCAAACTCAAACATACCGAGAATGCTGTTAACTGCCGTTTCGGTTACGTATAGAGCCAAACCGTGCGTTGTTACGCTACGGATTACCATTTGCGTTGCTAAATCAATATAGATAGGCGTGTACGCGCCTCCGCCTACTGCATTTTGAACGCCGTTTGCATTTTGAACGCCGCCTTCTACGCTGGCATCACCACCCTCGGTGCCTTCGCCTTCGGTACCTTCGGTCTTTTCGCCTTCACCTTCGCCCCATAGGTCAAGGTCTTTTTCGCCAAGAATGGTTTCGAGTACGTCGGCAATACTGAACTTAGGTCCATTCAAGTAGGTAAGGTCGATATATAGGAAGGAGTTATGCAAGTTGACTTGCAAAATCTTGTAGTCGTGGTTGCCGTCTATTCTCTTGATAGTGATTTGAGCTTCAACACCGCGGTAGTTGAGAAGTGGGAGGTTTACGAGAATTTCCACTTCGATGGTCATTTGATGATCGCCTACTACTTCGAGTAGAATTGATAGCGTTTCGTCAAGAAGTCCTGCAAGTAGAGTTGCAAGAAGTGACGTAATAGGTTCTTTGTTAAGGTCGTAACCTGAGTAAATCTTTTCACTCAAAATACCCTTAATACCATCGCCGCTGATAGCTTCGGAGCCAAGTTCAAGGTAGAGATTGAGTTCAAGTGAAACTACAGGGTCAGATTGGTCGAATTCGACGTATTCTTGAGCAACGTACTCTTGAACGACGTTGCCGTCTTCGTCCAAAGTTTCGCCATCAAGATAAGCGTACTTAGGTGCTTCAATCTTATGGTCTACGTAATAGCTTTCAATTCTGCCGTCGCTATAATAGATATCTTCCATCCATTGATAGCTTAGTGCTGCAACGAAAGAATTGGAAACGCTTAGGCCAAGGCCAATCTTGCCGCCCTTCTTGTACTCGTGTACGTTAGGATCGGTTGATAGGTCTACCCTTTCGTCACCGCTGAACTCGTAACCTTGGAAGGTTATGTCGATAGCAAGTAGATCGTTAGGACCTGCGATACCAAGTTCTATTTCAAGCTCGCCGATAGGCTCAACGTAGCTTGAGAAGTCCATAGATTCGCCACCGATTGCACGGAGTATGCCAAATAGTGCGGTGGTGGTTATACTGATAATGAAGCCGTCAGGACTAAATAGTAGATTGATGTATCCGGGGATTGCGGTTGCGCCTTGTGGGAGATTGAAGAGTGAGTATGGGTTAACTCCGTTTACCGACTCATAACCTGCAAATCCAAGGTTCTTGACTTCTTCGGTGCCATTTTCGGTCGATTCGCCTTCGGGGTCCTTACCGCCTGCAACGTGCGGAACGCCGAATGCGGGAAGAATTTCTTGAGTTAGGAAGTTCCAAGCGTTATCAATCTTAACTGCTTGGATATTGAAGCACTCTGCATTGATATAGATAGCGGTATCAACGTAGTAAACGGAAAGAACTTCCTTGAATTTTTCCTCACCTTCATAGTTGATAGTCTTGTTTCTATCACGCAAAGTAATCGCAAAGTTGGTCTTATATAGAGTGTTGAGCTCTAAGATTTCGTCAAAGTTAATGTTACCGATGATTTCCAATCTGTAATGGGTGCTTACGGTGGAGAGTAGTTGGATAATAGGAGCAAGACCAAGTCCGCCGATAGTATCCATAATACCGCCCGAGCCAAGCAAACCAAGAGCGCCTGCAACGGTTTCGTCAAGGTTGAACTTGGTGTTTTGGTCACCGTCGATATCAAAGTCTACGTAAAGTTCTACGTATACTTCGGAAAGGTCGGTTGCTTCTGCATAATGTTCGTCGTCGAAGCCAACGGGAGCAAGGGACGGGCTTTCTTCGGAGCTGTCGATGAAGTCAACGTCAAGGCCCATAATTGCCATACCTACGGTATAGTTTGCAAGCTCTAAGGTTAAGCCGAGAAGTGCGTTTTCGTCTTCTGCTACAACGCCGTTTTCATCGGGATCGTTGGTCCAGAAGTCGTTCATATATGCAAGGTTTGCAATCAAACCGAGTTGAAGTGCGAAGTTGTCGTTTACGATGTCGGCTACGAGTCCGCCAAGGTCGTCGATGCCGTCTATGCCAAGATCAAGGCCGCCAAGTATTGCAAATAGTACCGAGCCCATAACGTCGATAATGAAGCCGGTGCCGTTGCCGAATACGAGTCTTACGTATGGTAGTAGCTCTTCTGCTTCGAAGCCTTCGTTTAGCGAGTACTTAGCAAGATATTCTTCATCACTCATCTTGCCTTCTGCACGAAGTTCGGAAGTGCTTGGAGCGTTTTGAACGGAAGTATCACCTTCGTAAATCTCGTCGTCATCCTCTTCTTCTTGGTCAAAGTAATCCTTTAGTCCTTCGTTACCAAGGAGTCTGAAGATGTGGTCAAGGAACATTTCAACCTTGATTCTTTGTACGCCGAGCATACGTCCGTCGATGTATGCCGTGCCGTCCGCATAATATAAGGTTATATAGTCGATGATTTTTTCGGTGTATTTTACGGTGTAACCCTTGAGTGCCGTTTGTTCAACGTCGATATATTCACGTTCAACTTCAACGCCAACGCGGAGCATAAGCTCTGCTCTTACGAGTAGCCAGTTGATATCACCCGTTGCAACAACCTTCATTAGGTCGTGCATATTGAGATTGAGTGAAAGCTCAACCAAAAGTTCCTTATCTTCAAGACCACTGTTTTCGATAATTGCGCCAAAGTCTACTTCGGTGAAGAATGCTTCGAGAAGCTCCTTGAAGTCGATAGCGGTTTCGGGGGTGGTGTCTTCTGCTCTGAGCTTGGTCTTACCGCTGATTGAAATGTTGATATTTTGCTCAGCCATTTCATTGGGGTTGAACCAATAGTAATCGTTGTTGGGGTTAAGCAAGCCGCCTTGCATCGTGCCGTATTCGTCGACGGTACCGGTGTAGTAAACGTCGTCGGGGCTTACGGTTACGTTGATTGAGCCGATTTCAAGTTGAACTTCGAGTAGCTCTGCTAAGCTGATGTTAGCAAGCAAGAATGCGCTTCTATAGCCGCTTTCTTCGTATTCATCCGGAACTTTAGCTGCACCAAGCTCGATTAGTAGGCTTGGATCGTGGATGCCGAAGAACTTGGATAGGTCGATTGCACCGTATTCACTTGGGTCAACCGATTCGCCTTCCATAGTACGGAGCAAGCCGTAGTATAGATATTCGTAGTTAGCTTGGGTTAGCTCGCCGTTTGCAAGCATATCGTCAAGCTCTGCCTTACGGATAGCAGTCAAGCCTGCCTTTAGGTTGTTGTATTGCTCTTCGCTATAAACGCCGTCGAGAGTGCTGATGGTTGCGTAAAGCGTTTCAACGGGAGTTAGATCTGCGTTTAGAACGTCAACACCTTCTTGGGTGATGTTGGGGAAGAATTGAGCGTGCTTTTCGCCAATCATTTCCTTATATTGAGCAAGGAATGCGCTAAAGAGTGAATCCATAGCTTCAATGCTCATATCCATAGTTAGACTATCGAGTAGGCTTACCCAAGCACTATCAACGGTGTTGTAGTCTTCGATAGAGAGAATACCGCCGTCGTAACGAGCTTTAAGCGCTACTCTATAGTTGTCTACCAAGCCGTGGATTGCGTAGTAGTATTCTTGAGCAGAATATACGCCGCTGTTAGCATAGGTTGAAATCTTAGATTCGTCTATTGCGATTTGGAACTCTTGGTCGGTCATAAGCAAGCTGCTTGCAAGTGAGTAGATAGCAGCTGATGGTGCTACGATAGCAACGGGAGCTCCGTTAGGAATTCCAAAGGTGTCCGGGTCTGCGGTGATAGCCAAAATGATGGAAGTTGCCGTCATTATTGATGGAGCTACCTTGCCGTCTGCGTTTCTTGGGAGAACCAAGCCGTTGTTGGTTGAGTTGAGAGCAACGGGGTCGATGGTTTCCTTCTTGTTGGTCATAACTTCAGCGAAGTTTTCCATATAATCGGTAAACGCGTTGAAGTTGTTGATACGGATAACGTCTTTGATTTCCAAAACGCTGCCGAATACCTTGGTTAGGTCGGCAAATACGTTAAGGTCGATTTCGCCCGTGACAGGGTCTTCAACACCCATCAAGCTTACCCACATAATGTCGCCGCGATTTTCAAGCTTGGGCGAAGTGGAGAAGAAGATAGAGGCCTTCAAATTAGCAATGTTGGAGATATCAAGGATAACTTCAATATCGTAATATAGTTCGCCACCGAAGGTTGCGGTGCCGTTTGCTACGTTGCCTACGACTTCAACGATAAGGGCGAAGTTAAGTAGTGCTTGATAGTCGATGTTAGACCTTACTTCTTCGTGATAGATTGCCTTGAGTTCGTCGTCGTTTAGGCCTGCATATTCGGGCTTCAAGGATGCTTCACGAATCCATTGTAGCATTTGCTTTTCGGCGTTTTCACCAAGGATAACCTTGAGTTCTTCCAAGATATTGGTTAGGACGGTTAGATTACCTTCTGCGCCGGTATCAGGGTCAACTACGCCTTCGGGAGAAGTGATTTCGAACTTAGCTACACCGCCGAGAGATACGCCGATGGTGTCAAGGCTGTCGATTTCGTCGTACTTAGCCTTTTCTTCTTCGCTTAGTTCAACCATCTTATCCATTAGGATAACGAGCTTGTTGATAGATGCGCCGAGGGTTACGAAGTTGCTGTCGTTTGGAGTTGCGGTACCCTCTTGGTCTTCGCCGTCCATACCTACGTCGCGTAGGTTGAGTGCAAGTTCAACTTCAAGCGGACTTGCGTTTAGGCCGACTTCAACGCTAATGTCGATGCTCTTTAGGTACTCTTCGATATTGAGACCGAGCATATTGAGAACGCCGACTACGAAGGATTTAGCAATGGTTACGCTTAGGCCGTAATCTGCAAGAGCAAGGTTGATATAGTACTTGACTGCATCAACTTCAGTGGGGTTAACTTCGGCACCTTCGTTGTTTGCATAGCCGATTTCAACGCCTGCGTTGGAAGCCAACGAGCCGAGTAGACCTGCGATTAGTTCGTTAGCGCGTGGAATGTGGATATATTCAAGATTTGCGATGAACGTGTCGATATGAGCGTAAACGTCGCCTTCAACGTAGTAGATTTCCATTACGGGACGGCGTGCGCGTGCACCGTTTTCATCATAATAATTTTCGTCGCTCGGGTCAGCGGAAGCATAGGTTGAAAGAATGATTGCTGCGCCCGTTTGTTGTAGGTTTGCAAAATCAAATCCGTTGTTGATGATGCCAATGATTTCTTCAAGGTTAAGGTTTGCGTTGATATCAAAGAACAACGATTCGTCAACAAGACCTAAGAACTCGATAAGCATACTTAGCTCGATATCGCCAAGGAGTCCGCTTAGTGCGGGAGAAAGGTCGATAGTGTTTCTATCGCTGCCTTCCACTACTTCGCTGTGGATATTTGCATATCCGCCGATCTCAAGGTAAACGTTGGTGGGTAGACCGCTGTCGGACAGGAAGAATTCTTCGCCTTCGGGAAGGTCGATTAAGAAATCTGCGCCGCTTAGTTCTTCGCCGTCAAGAGCAATTTGTAGTCTGCTTAGGCCAAGACTTAGGTTGAAGATTTCAACGCCAGTTGCAACTTCGAGATATGCACCCTTGTCGCCAAGACCGAGTTCAAGAGAGGTTTCTTGAATTTCGATTGGTAAATCGCTTGAAAGGAATAGTCCAAGTAGACCTGCGATAGCATCCTTGGTAAGGTTGATTGCTACCTTGTCGTAGTCAAGGATAACTTGTAGTGCAACTGCTTCGGGGTTAGATGCGTCTGCAAATTCTTCCACTCTATTAAGGTTGAGTAGGTTTGCGGGTGCTTCGTCTTGGTCTGCTTCGGCAGAACCGGTGAGCGTGCCAAGGTCGTCAATGAGAGAAGCTACGTCGTTGATGCCGATGTTGGGCATATCAAAGAAGCTTAGGTCAAGATAAAGGTTGCCGTCGAGTAGATAAATACCGAGAATATCCGCGGCATCTCCCGATACCTTTCTGTCGTAAAGTCTAATTGCAAGCTCGCTTCCGCCCAAAATGGTGGGAATGGGGTCTGCTGCTTCGGAGCCGTCAAGCTTGATGATGCCACCGAGTGAAAGCTTAGCAACGATTTCAAAGCCAAGTTCTATGTCAATCTTAGAAGTATCAACGATAAGACCGAGACCTTCGATTAGGCCCGAAAGCATTTGGTTGAGATATGCGTTGGTGTACTCTTGTACCCCTTGCATTACTTGGTTGCCTTCTTCGTCGTAAACGTAGTTGCCTTCTTCGTCAATGACGGGAGTTTCGTCTACGGTAAGGTCAAAGTGGCCTTCCAAACGCAAACCAACGGTCAATTCGTCAAGGAATTCGGGAATTGATACGAAGGATTGGATGTAATCGTCTTCTTCGATGTCTTTATAAAGGTTTTCCTTGCCCGCTCTTAGTGCGATATCCTTTAGGATATCGATTTCAAGAGAGATAGCTTCGATGGTTTGGTCGCCATCGTCAAGGAGTGATAGATAAATACGTAGATATCCGTTTTCGGGGAAGATGGTGCTATTGCCGTTTTCGTCCTTGCCGAAGTCAAAGTCAATTGCCTTGATTTGAACGAATGCGTTGACGTTGGGCATAGTGATGGTTTCGGGGTTGCCAAATTCATCAACGGGAGCAAGTAGCATGGTGAGCAAGCTCGAAAGAACGTTTGCGGCTACTACTACCGTCAAAGTGCCCTTAACCCTATCAAGCTCAACTTCGCTTAAAGCCATTCCGATAAGCGCCATAATGTCAAGGCCGCCGCCTTCTTCGGTAGCTTCACCTTCGCCTTCGGTGGTTTCTTCGCCGTCGTTTAGGTTAAATAGCTCCGCACCAAGTGCTTCGTTGCCGAGAAGTACGCCGGTTGCAAGATATTCGTTGATTACCAATCCTTGATATAGGCCAAGCTTTGCTTGGTTCAAGAAATCGGGGTTGGAAGTATCGATTGTAAGCGCGTTTTGGACGTCGGTATCTTCATTTACGAGTAGACCTGCGATGACCGACGCGATATCAAGACCTGCTAACGTATCGCGCAAGCCCATATTTTCGTATTTTAGACGTGGGAGCTTGCCAAGAGAAGCAAATCCCATATTCTTTAGCGGCTCAAGGTCTATGTAAAGGGTATCTTCGATACCGGAGTAAATTACGCGGATGAACGGATCGTTGTTGGCACGGTTAAAGATAGTAATCTTTAGTTCGGTTTGTGCCATATCAAGGATATCGATGTTGCCTTGTACGGTATAAGCAATAGTGGTGCTTCCGTCGTATTCTACGCCGATTGAAAGGAGTAGATTGTCAACGAAAGTGCCAATTAGGCTGCTTAGGTCAAGACCCTTATCGGTGGTTTCGCTTGCACCGAGAGTTACGTCGCCTTGTAGGATAACGTTATAGTTGCGGTTTGCAGCTATAAAGTCGCCGTTATCGGTTTTGTAAACGGATAGGTTGGTGTATTTAGCACGCTCTTCGGCGGTGTCAACCATTGCGTAGTTTTCCCAATCGGGCTCTCTCATATAGGTGAGATAGTCGACGTCAAGACCAAGACGGAAGGTGTCGGAAATATCAACGACCAACCCGATAGTGTCAAGGACGTTCTTTTGGTTGAAGCTTAGCTTTACGTTGAGTTCTTCGCCAAGATTACCGCCAATAGGAGTAATCATACCGACGATTTGCGATAAATCTTCGCTATTTAGGTCAAGGGCGATGTTCCAATCGTTTGGAATGGGCTTGCCGTAAGCGTCCGTCTTGACGGTGCCGTCTTCGTTATATAGATATTCTTCGATACCGGGAAGCTCGAGATTGTTCAAAACAACCTTAAGGATTGCCATAATATCGATGCCGCCGCCACCTTCAGCGCCCTCTTCTCCTTCGTTGAACAAGCCTGCAAACAATGCGTTAGAAGCTTCTTCGTCGGGCACTACGGGTTTTACGTAGTTGGGGTCAAGATAAGGTGTAATTCCGCCAAGAACTCCACCAAGCAAACTATTGATGTCGAATCCTTGTAGAACTACGTTGGGCAGTAATTGTCCGCTATAAGTTTCGAGGTCTTCGAAGTTGATATACAAGTTGGTTTCCGTTAGGAATAATCTCATCAACGGAGAATCGTTGAAGCTAATGGTGATTTCGGCTTGGGTCTTTGCGCCGTCGAAGAAGTCGAGAGCGAGTTTTACGTCAAGACCAAGCTCGTAACGAGCTGCGTATGGAAGATTGATGGGCATATCGCCGAGAGCTCCAAGGTTAAGGTCGAACGCTTCGCCCAATACGCGGTTGATGGTTAGGCTGCCGTTTTCGTCGTTTTCAAAGTATAGCGTTGCGCCAAGGCCAAGATTACCGATACCGCCTTCTGCGTAGGTATCCTTTCTGCCTTGCTCGTTAAGACCGAGTCCACCGAAGTTGATTTGGATTTTTTCATTTGAGCCGTAAAGCAAGGGGGTTAGGCCGATGTTTACTTCAAATTCTTCTATCAATTCGCCTTCCGCCATATTGGATGGATAGGTGTTAGCGTATTTTTCGCGCGTTTGTGCAACGTCGTTATCGGTTACTATATCAATACCGATGCCCTTCATAACGTAAGCTTCGTCGCTTACCGTTAGGCCGTCCTCGTCAACCTTGGTTATGGTTTCGAGTTCGGTCCTTGCGCTAAGACGAGCATCCATATCGGGCCATTGCTTTGCACCGATGCGTTCAAGGTTAAAGCCAAGGAATTGTAGGAGTACCGGGTCAAGGTTTAGTCCAACCATATCCCAAATGCTATCAAAACTAATGGTTATAACACCTGGGATGGATAGACCTGCGCCCGATAGCATACTGATGATATTGTTGAGCTTGATGCTATATTGTAAATCTCTGTTTTCAAAGACTTCGTCTTCGCGTTGGTTGTAGCTGGTTATGTAGCCGTTCGGGTTAAACAAAATGGTTCCCACAAGACCAATGATACCCATATCGTCAAGCGCAGCTATACCTGTTTTACCACCTGCCATAATAGCTGCAAATAATTGGTTGACGTCAACGCCTGCACTTTGCAATACGCCAAAGAGCGCTCCACCCACCTCTGTGAAGTTAAGCTCGGGCATATAGTATTTTTGCGTGCCGACTACTACGTACGTATAACCGCTTGCATAATAAACCGCCATAACGGCAAGGTTATTGGCGTTTCTGACTTGGAAGTAAAGCTCACTCTTGTTGTTATCCTTCAAATGAACGTTACCCTTCATCTCGATTGTGAAAGCCGAAGATTTTTCGTACTTCTCCTCACTGTCAAGCCAGAAGTGCTCGAATGCGTAAGTAAGAGTAAGGTCGATTATGAACCACTCGGGGTCTTCGGGTGATTCATAGAGCGTCTTGTAGTTAGATAGAGCTTCCGTCGTCTCTTTCTTCAAGACGTCGGTTTTGGCCCTTTCTTCTTTGATGATTTTCTCTTGGATTTGGTTTTCTTCGCCGTCGAGAACTTCATTGTCGGGGAAATTTTCATCTCCACGTGGGGAACAAGCAAAAAGTGCAACTGCTAATGCAACTACTATGAGTAGCAAAATCAGTTTGTGGGCTAAATTGCGGTTCATTGTTGTTTCTCCTTGTAGGTGGTTGGGAGTATTGCGTGTTGTGCGCGTTTTTAAATACAAAAAGGCAAGGATTTTGCTCCTCGCTCTTTGCCGTTATTCTACTAAAACCACCCCAAAAAGTCAACCCCCTATTTATAATATAAATATGCGCGTTTTTTAATGTCCGTTCACGCCTTGTTCACATTACGCTCACACGCACCCACAACAGGTTGTGGTCGAGCCCAGCAAAACCACAAGATATTGATTTTAGGCACGACGTTGGTCTATCGCGCGCAATTAAGTGAATTTTTTGTGAAAATTTTCGAAAAGCCAATTTATTTACTAAAATTTAACTCGCTTGGTGCGCGTAACGCTATACGCGAGCTTCATATTGGACTTCTTTTAGGCAAACAAAAAGGGCAAGCCGTTAAGCTTGCCCCTGATGAACGATGGGTTCTAAGCTTGATTTTATACGAGAATATCCTTTGCGAATTGCATAATTTTATCTACGATAAATTGCTTGGGGTCGATGCTGTCGTCTTCGATAAGAGGAGTTAAGTCCATACCATAAGCAACGTGCTCTGCGACGTCTACGCCGTGTGATGCACTAAAGGTAGCGTTGCCTGCACGACGGCCGATAGCTGCGGTGCAGTACTCTTTGCCGCCTGCGATTTGGCTTTCATAAACGTCCAAAACGTCACGCATAAGTTGCTCGTATCCAGTTAGGTCGAAGAATACCTTTTCTTCGTCTGCAAGCCAATCGAGATTGCGCCATACTTCACAGCCGTATAGCTTCTTTGGACGAGCTTCCTTTGGTAGTTCGCGCAGTGCCTTAACGCAGTTGACGGCGGTGCCAACGTGGGTGGGATGTTTGTCGGCAAGGTTGTGGATATACATCGTCTCGGGCTTGTAGTTCAAAACGATTTCTTTGACGTCGTTTTTGGGGGACGGATTGTTCCTATCCTTGAGCTCGGATGAAGTATAGTTGAGCATAACGAGAGCAGAGTAATCACCTATCTCGGCAGCCTTGATTTGCTCAAGACGTCTAACCTTCATCATCTCCTCGTTCGTCATACTTGCAAAGGGTCCGCTACGGGGGCTTCCGCTGCCGTCTGCACAGACAACGCCCACCATACCATATTTATCACTTTGGTATCCCTTTATGATTGCTTGGGGACACATAATTTCTATATCGTCTTGATGTGCTACGACGACGAGTTCGGTATAAATTTGCTTTTTGCCGTTTACGACTTCGGCCTTTTTGTTGAGTTGCATAACACTCCTCCTACTATAATTTTTTAATATGAAATTCGAAATGCGAAGTGCGAAATTTGCTTTGCTTGTTACACTTCGCAAATAAGGTTTTAAGATTATTCAGCGATATAAACGAATTAGATGCGAGCAAGACGAGTAAATGGTGATAGCTCAAGGGGTTGCTGTAGTAGACCTACTGCGCCCTGCAGAGCTATTGCCTTTTACGAAGTATTGCGAAGTATATAATTCGTTTATTATAGGCCGGCGGCAGTAAAGGACTGCCCCAAGCGCCTGCTCATTTCGTCGGGTAGGACGATTTCTAAGGAACTGCCTTCAGCGGCAATGATGGAGCGTGCACGGTCAAGGAGAATTTCTCCACCCTTTCCGCTCGCTACACGGCCAAGGAAGATTGCCTTTTTAATATTGTAAAGACAAGCAAACCACAAGAGTGTGTAGCCAAAATAATCGCCCATACGTTCGTATAACGCAACGGCGCGCTCGTCACCATCGTTAGCGAGAGCTTGGACCACTTTTAGCTTTTCAGCAGGGCTAAGCGTTTCGTCAAGGGCTATACCTGCTTCGGGGGCAAGCTTAATTACGCCGTCTTGCGAGTGATACATTACGCCGACACCAACGTCGCCACTCCACTCGTCAACGGCTGCGTTATCGTTGGCGTCAACGGGTACGAAAGCAAGTTCGTTCAAGCAACCGCGTATGCGCATATCGCTATCAACGTAGCCAGCTGCAAGAGAGGTTCCCATTGCGATGCCGAGAATTTCGCCACCTTCAGTAAAGGCGCCTGCAAGTGCTGCAACGTCGCCGTCGTTAGCCACTTTAACGGGGCAATTATATTTTTTTGCAAGGTTTTTGTAGATTGGCCTTACAAACTCGTTTTGTTCCTTTTGAGATACCTTTCTAAACAAACTTGATATCCTAACTTCATTGTCAACAACGATACCTGCGGTTGATACGCCAAGCGCGTCCACCCTGCCGCCAAGGGCGTTAAGAGCGTTGTCGATGGAGTCAACGATGCCTTCAAGGTGATAAGTTGGGTCGCTGTTTAGCTTGGGGAACCATATGGTTTCCTTTTCATATACGACCTTTCCATCAATACAAGCGGTGACCTTTCTATCACTGCCGCCTGCGTCAAAGCCGATACGATATCCGCCTGCCTTTGCGCTTGACGGCTCGGCCTTACAAGCTGCTTCGGGAAGGTCTTCCAAACCAACGCAAACGAACTCCAAGGGACGGAGATATACGTTTTGCATAAAGTTATAGTCGAAGGCACGCTCGCCACCGTCGGAGTAAGCTTGTCTTAGCCCTTCTACGACACTCTCGCCGCCGTAAAGATAAAACTTGTAGCCGCCATAAGCCCAAATCATAGCCTTGACAAGCTTCTTTGCATAGCGCAAGTTTTCATCGTCGTGGCCGCTCTCATATAGATAGGTTTCATAGCGCTCACATTCGCCCTCTCCCCTTTCTAAAGCTAAGATAAAGCGTTTTGCGCCCTTCTCTTTAGCGTCGGTTAAAAAATCCTTTTGATATAGGTACATTGGGTAGTAATTCTTGTCCAACATCTCTACTTGACCTCCCAATATTCAACGTGGGTAATATTCTCACCGGGTGCAACCATTTCATAAGGAGAAAGGGTTTCCACTTCGTGGATATGCTCGTTAGTGTAGGTTTCCATATTAGAGCAGTAGTCGGGATAGTCGTTCGGCTCGCCCTTTACGTCTACCGTCTTAATAAAGGTGGTATTATCAAGCTCGTACTCGGTGCGGAAGGGCTTGATATAAGTGCCAACCTTGAAAGGTCCTTTGCAAATTTTGTTGCTTTTTAGAATAAATTTGTCGTTTTGTAGGTCAAAACGTGGGTCTTTAATGTCGTTATAATGCCAAATTACAAGGTTTCTGTTGGCAAGATAACCGGTATCTTCGGTTGATAGCGGCACGGTCAACCTACCACCGCATTTCATAACGGTAAGAGCCCACAAGCAAAGCTTTTTGGTTTCGGCGGAAAGGTTGGTAAGGCTCATTTTTACTTCTACCTTGCCCTCGCCTACAAAAGTAATTTCGAGCTTTGGTTGCACACCACGTTCTACCCACGCAGGTGGCATAAAGGTCGCGCCGTTCTCTTTGAGCTCGTAGCTAACGGGGTTGTTATCGGGATAATAAGTAGTTTCGTCTTCGGGAGAAATCCAAATCCTGTGTCCGCCGTAAATATGCCACCACTTGCCTTCGCCGTAGGTTTGAGATACGTCCTTGTTTACGTTGTCGTCTACGTCTTCGTACATAAGAGATTCTTCCCCCACCTTGCCCATTTTGATAATTCTTGGACCTACGTCAAGCGTAACGGCAAGATAAATCTTGCCGTCAGTAAGCTCTAAGGTTCTGCCAAGAAAACAACTACCTATTTTGCTTTGCATTATTAACCTCTCTTAAATTCAATATATTTTTTACCGCTCGAGCCGTAAATTGATACTTCTACGCCATCGGGAGCAGCGTTGTTGATTACGAGATAAATCGCTTCGATACCGCCTTTGCTTAGGAGATATTCGTCGTCGATTATAATTTCCGTCCAGATAGTTCCGCTTTCGGTTAGTTGCTCGTTCAAGTAAGTAGATATAAAGTATCTAAGTTCTACGTCCGAGTTGATTACGCTATCGTATTCACCGTTTTCGTCAATCGTAATAGTGTAAGCGTAGCTTAGGTCGTCCCTTGCGAGCTCCGGATATACGCCGTAGGTATCACGAGTATCCTTTGCCGATGCGCCTATCGCAAAGAAGTCTTTAGTTAGCATTTCGAGCTTGCGAGCATCGTCGCCACTACCAATGGTGGTTGACTCCGAACCCCAGGTTGCATCTACGACGTACCACTTGCCGTCGATAAAGATGGTGTTCCAAGCGTGTCCTATGCCGGTTGCTTCGCCTACAACCTTCATACTGATTATGCCTTCCATATTGCATAGTAGGTTGTATGCTTTTGCTATGCCGTCGCATACTGCGAGCCCATCTATAAATACGCCCTCGAGATAGAAGCTGTTGTATGCGTTCGTGTCTTCATAACCGACAGTACCTGCTACGTCGGCAATCTTATAGTCGTAAACAACGTTCAAGCTCAACCACTCGTAGATAGCAAGCGCCTTTGCTTGTTGGGTCATATTATCAGCTATAATC
Organism: Clostridia bacterium; assembly: GCA_017461065.1. GTDB lineage: Bacteria > Bacillota > Clostridia > Christensenellales > DTU072 > Stercoripulliclostridium_A. Next base: position 20,866 of record JAFTZC010000026.1, read on the forward strand.
GATTGCAATACTCCGCGCGCCTTTGCGTAAATGGTTGCGGCAATCGTATCTTCCCCTTCGGGGAATACAGGCTTGTATCCCATTGCAACCGCAAGATAAAGTTCGTTTGAAGTGCGGACTAACATCGTGCGTGTTAGATTGTCAATGGGTAGTTTTGCGCCTTCACCCCTTGGCTCTAAGGCGTAATGGGTTACGGCGTTTGCTTCTTCATAAACGTAGTCGGAGTCGGCTGCGGTATATTCCGTCTTCTTGGTCGGGCTCTTGGGAGAGGTACCATTATCGTTACCGAAGCCGATTATAATGCTTACTTTGCCGCGCAACGTTGCGCCGTCAACGATATCAATACCCATCGCTACGCTTTCTACGTAAGTGCCTACTACCGTTGCAAACAGCTTATACGCATCGATGGTTGCTACTTCTTCTTCAACGCAACCTGCGCCATCGCTCAAATCGTATACGGAGTCTACGGTGTTGATATCTTCAAAGGCAAACGGAACGTATAGGTCTAAGCGATATCTTTCCTTTTCCGAGCCTTCTACGAGCAGAGCTTCTGGACGGAATACGCTTACGTAGTTGATTAATCTACCGTATTCTTCCATATTTGCGATGTATCCGTTGAAGCCTAAGCCTTCAAGACCTCCTATCTCGTCAAAGTACTTGTATGCTCCTTGTGGAATAGAGCCATCGTATTCATACCAATCGGTATACGCACCGCGACGCGTGCTCTTTATTCTAATAGAATAACTATCGCCAACCGTTACGATATTATCGGGAATCTTGACGTAATTAGCACCAAAATAGCCCGATGCGTGGTTGAGTGGTTTGATATCGCCGTCTTCCGTCTTGATTTCAGCGTAGTATTCGGTTACGTATGGGAGAGCGTCCCACCATACGATTGAGTAATCGCCGTACTCGTCGCGAGTGCCGTCGAAGTATACACCGGTGATGTCGGTGCCGGTTGACGCCTTACCTACTACAACTTGCTTTACGTTAGAAGTAGGTCCGTCCACTTGTCCACCCTTTACGACGGCTTCAGCCACGAAAGTATATGCCCCTTCTTCCTTGAATTCATAGTATAGGTCGGGAGTTTCGTCGTCTTTGCCCGGTTGTTGCTCGATGGTTTCAACGTTGCCGCTTGGCGTTACGATGGACCATATATACGATTCGGGCGGATACTTATCCTTTAGGTAGCTGATTTTTAAGCCGACCGTGTCGTTTACCTTATATCCATCGGCAGGCTCGTCACCCTTGAAGCCAAGAGATATGGACGTGAGCGGATTATAAATGCTAATAGTGTCGCTTACGAGCTCTTTGGTTTCAAATATATTTGAAATTACCGCCTTGATATAGTAATCACCGACGGGTAACGTGGTCGGTAGATAATCCAATACCTTGCTATCCTTTACGCCGACGTCGTTAATCGTGGTGTTGTTGATATACCAAGTAATGCTTGGGTTTGCATCGGTAAAAGGATCAAGTTGGCTTAAAACGAAACTTATAGTTTCGGGCCTACCTGCAATTTGCTTTAACGTGGACTCTTTGGAAATCAAGTCGAGACGATAATCCAAAGCTGCGTAGGTTACGTTGATGGTTACGTGACCTTCAACTTGTTCGTCAAAAGCGCCGGTCTTTGGCGTTTGCACCCAAATGGAACATACGCCCACGCTCACGGGCGTGACGTGACCGGAGGAGTTGACCGTTGCAACGTTAGGATTGAGCGAACTATAAATAACGTTTCTACCCGTCAATGCGTGAGCAGGATAAAATTCGGGCTTCAAATCAACGCCACCACCATTCATCGTAATGGAAATGGTGGATGGATTAAAGGTGATTTTTTGGACTTCGACAACTTCGATAGTAACGGTAACGTTGAGCGTGACGTCGTTATTTTCCGCGCTGATAACCCTGACGATAATGTCAACGTTGTTTCCTTCTTCATCCGTTTTGAGCTTACGTGCTTTAAGCACGCCGTCCGCACTTACTTCAAGGAATTCTCTATCGGTATTATCTGCAAGACGATAGTAAACCTTTTGTGAGGCTGTTTCTACGGGATAAACCAAAGGTTTAAGCTGATAGGTGCTTGGGTCTCCTTCGGGGGCGAGATACACGTGGGTATCTTCAACCTGAATACGCTCTGCGGAGCCTTCCTTTATTTGGGTGTCGTTACACCCCAAAAGCGCTACGGCACAAAGCACCGTAACCAAAGTCAAAATTATTAGCGTCAAACGGGATCTTGCTTTCATACTTCTCGTCCGTGTGTCTTTATTACGCGAGCGCGGTCTCACGCATACACATTAAAATAATACTATACTGCGCGCGTGATTGTCAATAGTAAAAAATTTGAAGTGTGATTTTTTATTTTACTACGGCAAAAAACCATACTTTAAAGCAACAGCCCTTCAAAAAACATTGTACTTGCGGCAAATTCGTGCTATAATAACTACGTATGCAAAAGTTTCAAATACCCACAATTCCCACTCCCATTGATAAAATGGAAGCCAAACGCAAGGAAGCCACTTCTCTCTCCTTCATCGGTGACGCAGTGCACACCCTTGCCGTACGCTCAAGATTGGTACTCTCGCAAGACGTAAAAACCGGGGTACTGCATCACCTTGCTTCAAAGGAAGTCAACGCGACTTCTCAAGCTATAGCTCTCAAGCGTATCGAAGGGGTACTTACCGAAGACGAAACCGACGTATACAAAAGGTGCCGCAACACCCGTCAAACGACTATGGCAAAGCACGCAAGCGCCGTTGATTACAAGATAGCTTCGGGCTTCGAAGGGCTAATAGGCTATCTGTATTTTACCGGCCAATCCGAGCGTATCGCCGAGCTACTTGAGCTTGCCTACAATACCGAAGATTAATCTCCCCTACTTGGATAAAGGGATACCCAAATATCGCAAAAATTAAAAAGGAACAGCTATGATAATCGAAGGAAAAAACGCCGTTTACGAAGCATTGAAATCGGAAACGACCATCGAAAAACTTTATATTGAAAAGGGCAACTTTGCAAAAGAGCTAAACCGCATAATTGCCGCCGCTCGCGAGCAAGGAATTAAGGTTAGTTTCGAAAAGAGCGAAACGCTCGAAAAGCTATCCCCCTCCGGCCGCCACCAAGGCGTTATCGCCACCACCACCGAGTACAAATATTTTGAGCTTGAGGATATGGTAGAAGAAGCAAAAGAGCGCGGCGAAGATATGCTCTTTATCATCCTTGACGGCGTAGAAGACCCCCACAACTTGGGCGCCGTAATTAGGGTTGCCGACTGTGCCGGCGCAACGGGCGTTATCGTACCCAAGCATCGCGGCGCGGGCGTAACCGACACGGTAGTAAGAGTGTCTGCAGGCGCATCGGCTCACGTTAAGGTCGCAAAGGTCACCAACGTAAACGACGCTATACGCTACTTAAAGGAACAAGGCGTTTTCGTATTTGCTGCGGATATGGACGGCGAATCCATATATAGAACCAACCTTACCGGCAACGTTGCACTAGTTATCGGCGGCGAAGGCAGCGGCGTACACGCCCTCACGAGAAAGCTTTCTGACGGCATCGTTTCCCTTCCACTATACGGCAAAGTAAATTCACTCAACGCATCCGTTGCAACGGGCATCGTAGTATACGAAGCACTAAGGCAAAGAAATGGAAAATAAGAACCTATCCCTAACCGAGCGTGAGATAGAGTTGCTTAGCGACGACGAGCTCGTAGTTCTTGCTCAGCACGGCAACGAAGACGCCGTCACCGCGCTTATCGTAAGATACAAGCCGCTCATCAAGTTGCTCACGCGCAAATACTTTATATATCGTGGTGTAGACAACGACGATTTGGTGCAAGAAGCCACTTTGGCATTCATCAAGGCGGTGCGCCACCACGACGTAAACAAAGGCTCGCAGTTCAAGTCCTTTGCCTTCCAATGCATCGGCAACAGACTTCGTGACGTTGTCCGCGTCAACCACACCATCAACAACGAGGGCTTTAACGCTTCCGTCTCACTCACCGACCTTGACGGCAACGAGTCCGAAAAAATCACCGATGCTTCTGTCGTCGACCCACTCGACCAAGCAATCTCCAATGAAGTGGTGGAAAAAATTATCACCATTGCAAAGGAAGAACTGCCAAAAAAACAATACGACGTCCTTATGCTCTTTTTAGAAGGTTACTCCTATCAAGAGATTATGGAAAAACTCACACTCAAAAACACCAAGCAAGTTGACAACGCGCTTGCCGCGGCAAGACGCACCTTGCGCGATCTCCTTAGCGAATAAAATAAATAAGAGGATAAATATGAAACTTGGAATTTTAGGACTTCCCAACGTAGGCAAATCAACGCTTTTTAACGCACTAACCGCCAACAAGGCAGAAGCTGCAAACTACCCCTTTTGTACCATAGAGCCCAACGTCGGTATCGTACAAGTACCCGACGAAAGGTTGCCCCGTCTTGCTTCTCTATACAACTGCAAAAAGATAGTTTATACTACGATGGAGTTCGTTGATATAGCAGGTCTCGTTAAAGGCGCAAGCAAGGGTGAAGGCCTTGGCAACAAGTTCCTTTCTCACGTCCGTGAAGCCGACGCACTCATCCACGTAGTAAGGTGTTTCGAAAACGAAAACATCACCCACGTCGATGGTTCCGTATCTCCGCTCCGTGACATCGAAACGATAGAATTGGAACTAATTCTTGCCGATTTGGAAACCCTAACTCGTCGTATTGATAGAACCAAAGCAACGATGAAAGGCGGCGACAAAAAGCTTATGCCGGAGCTTGAAGTACAAGAAAAGCTATATGCCGCACTCGAAGAAGGTCGTCCTGCAAGAAGCGTAAAGCTTACCAAGGAAGAACAAGAAATCGCAGACGCGCTTTACCTACTAACCACTAAAAAAGTCATCTACTGCGCCAA
>JAFTZC010000003.1 GCA_017461065.1 Clostridia bacterium
ATCACGGATTTCCATTTCTACGAGGTCGAGAAGTTCTGGATCGTCAACAAGGTCAGTCTTGTTCATGAATACGATGATGTAAGGAACGCCAACCTGTCTAGCGAGAAGGATGTGTTCACGAGTTTGGGGCATGGGACCGTCGGTAGAAGCAACTACGAGGATAGCGCCGTCCATTTGAGCAGCACCGGTGATCATGTTCTTAACATAGTCAGCGTGGCCGGGGCAGTCAACGTGAGCATAGTGACGAGTAGCGGTTTGGTATTCAACGTGAGCGGTGTTGATTGTTATACCTCTTGCCTTCTCTTCAGGAGCCTTGTCGATTTGGTCATATCTCATCTTTTCAGCGTTACCCATAGCAGCACTTACCATGGTGATAGCTGCGGTAAGGGTGGTCTTACCATGGTCAACGTGACCGATAGTACCGATATTTACGTGTGGTTTAGTTCTTTCAAACTTACTCTTTGCCATTAGATTGTCCTCCAAATAATGGTTATATTATTTTTTTTGTTTGTAGTTTTGGTGTGAGATTACCTCACTTTCTCAATTATATAATAAATAATAATCTTTGTCTACTTATTTTTGCAATTTTTAAGTAGAATTATTATTTTTTACCGACTATTCTTTCAAATTCGCTCTTTGGAACTTCGGTATAGCAGCCAAGTTGCATTGAATAAGAGCCTCTACCTTGGGTCGCGGAGCGAAGGTTGGTTGCGTAACCGAACATTTCGGATAGCGGTACGTCTGCAGAAACGACCTTAGAGCCCTTTCTGTCTTCGATATTCTTGATAGAGCCGCGGCGTGAGCTGATAGTGCCTAAAACGTCGCCAAGATACTCATCGGGAGCAGTGATATCAACTGCCATCAAAGGCTCGAGTAGCGTTGCTTGTGCCTTTTCAGCAGCAGCCTTAAGAGCCATACTTGCAGCAATCTTAAACGCCATTTCGGATGAGTCTACTTCGTGACTTGAGCCGTCGATTAGGTCAACGCGGAAGTCAACGAGTTCGTATCCTGCAAGAACACCTGCGCGAGCAGCGTCTCTAATACCTTCTTCAACGGGCTTGATGTATTCCTTTGGAACTGAGCCACCTACGGTCTTATCTTCAAAGATAATGCCACTACCCGGCTCCAAGGGAGTAACTTCGATAACGACGTGACCGTATTGACCCTTACCACCTGATTGACGGATGAACTTGCCTTCTGCCTTTGCATAGTTCTTGAAGGTTTCGCGGTATGCAACTTGGGGCTTACCTACGTTTGCTTCAACCTTAAACTCACGGAGAAGTCTGTCAACGATGATTTCAAGGTGCAATTCACCCATACCTGCGATGATGGTTTGACCGGTTTCTTGGTCGGTGTAGGTACGGAAGCTTGGGTCTTCGTCTGCGAGCTTTGATAGTGCAAGACCCATCTTTTCTTGGCCAAGCTTGGTCTTAGGCTCGATAGCTACGCGGATAACGGGATCGGGGAATTCCATCTTTTCAAGGATGATGGGATGAGCGTTATCACAAAGAGTATCGCCGGTTGAGATGTCTTTTAGACCAACGAGTGCTACGATATCGCCTGCATAAGCTTCTTCGAGTTCTTCACGGCTGTTAGCGTGCATACGAAGAATACGACCGATACGCTCTTTCTTGCCCTTGATTGCGTTGAAAACCATAGTACCTGCCTTCAATACACCTGAGTAGATACGATAGAATGCAAGCTTACCAACGAATGGGTCAACCATAATTTTGAATGCAAGGCCTGCAAGAGGTGCGTTATCTTTTGATTCGCGAATTTCTTTCTTTTCCTTCCATTCACCCTCAACGTGAGCAACGTCAACGGGGCTTGGTAGATAATCTACGATAGCATCGAGTAGAAGTTGTACGCCCTTATTACGATAAGCGCTACCACAAAGAACGGGAACGATATCCATAGCAATAGTTGCCTTACGGATAACGGAGATAAGCTCTTCAGCGGTGATTTCTTCGCCGGCAAAGTACTTTTCAAGGAGAGTATCGTCGTGCTCTGCACAAGCTTCTACGATAGCCATTCTTGCCATCTCGGTCTTTTCTTGATACTCGGCAGGAACTTCTACTACGTCAAAATTCTTGCCAAGGTCTTCGTCTTTATACATCAGCGCGCGATTATTGATAACGTCAATAATGCCGCGGAAGGTATCTTCTTGACCGATGGGGAGTGCAAGTGGAAGTGGGTTGGCGTGCAATCTTTCGTCGAGCATTTTTACAACGCGGTCAAAGTCTGCGCCGTTGATGTCCATCTTGTTAACGAAAGCGATACGTGGTACGCCGTACTTGTCAGCTTGACGCCATACGGTTTCGGATTGAGGCTCTACGCCACCCTTTGCACAGAATACTGCAACGGCGCCGTCAAGAACGCGAAGACTTCTTTCAACTTCAACGGTAAAGTCAACGTGTCCGGGGGTGTCGATTAGATTTAATCTGCAGTCTCTCCATTGCGTGGTGGTTGCAGCAGAGGTGATGGTAATACCTCTTTCTTGCTCTTGAACCATCCAGTCCATAGTTGCGTCACCATCGTGGGTTTCGCCGGGCTTACGGGTTTTTCCGGTGTAGAACAAAATACGCTCGGACGTGGTAGTCTTACCTGCGTCGATGTGAGCCATAATACCTATATTACGCATTTTGTCTAATGGATATTGTCTTGGCATACTTACCTCCATAACGTGGCATAGCCACAAAACGTTGTTTGTTTATATGAATATAAACAATATTCGCTACGGGATACTTACGAAATCGCATTCGTAACAGCTCCGTAACTATAAAATGAACGGTATGGGTGCATACCGTTCATAAAGTCGCATTTCAAATTTTGGTTCTTACCAACGGAAATGTGCAAATGCCTTGTTAGCTTCTGCCATACGATGGGTATCTTCTTTCTTCTTGATAGCGCCACCTGCGTTGTTATAAGCGTCCATAATTTCGCCTGCAAGACGTTGACACATAGTTCTTTCACCACGCTTTCTTGCGTAGGTTACCAACCAACGGATGCCAAGGGTTTGGCGACGAACGGGTCTGATTTCAAGTGGTACTTGATAGTTAGCGCCACCAACACGGCGAGCCTTAACTTCAAGAACAGGCATGATATTTTCAAGAGCCTTGAAGAATACTTCTTCAGGTGCTTGACCCATCTTTTCCTTGATGATTGCAAATGCGTCGTAAACGATTTTTTGAGCGGTACCGAGTTTACCATCGAGCATAACTTGGTTGGTAAGCTTGGTGATTACTTCTGAATTATAAACCGGATCGGGTAAAACGTTCCTCTTTGGAACACCACTTCTTCTGGGCATTTCAGTATCCTCCTATTATTTTTCTGCTAAGCCTTATTTAGGGGTCTTAGCGCCGTACTTAGACCTTGCTTGCTTACGCTTTGCTACGCCAGCGGTATCAAGAGTACCACGGATAATGTGATATCTTACACCAGGAAGGTCTCTAACTCTTCCGCCTCTGATAAGCACTACGCTGTGCTCTTGGAGGTTGTGTCCGATGCCGGGAATGTAGATAGTACCTTCCATTCCATTTACAAGACGTACTCTTGCGATCTTACGGACTGCGGAATTAGGCTTTTTGGGGGTAGTAGTCGTTACAGAAAGACATACGCCTCTCTTTTGAGGGCAACCATCCATAATAGGAGTGAGTGACTTTTTGGTTTGACGCGTTCTACCTTGCCTTATGAGCTGATTAGTTGTGGGCATTAAGGGTTCCTCCTTACGTTATTTGTCTTTCCCCGTCAACCCTATGGGGAAAGGCGAAGGGCTTTTACTTGAGGATACCAACCGTTGAACAGCTAACGTCAATCCCGAGCACCTTTCCAAGTTCCTCTTTGGAAGGCACGTGGGTTACGGGGATGCGTGCGTTTCGGCAGGTTTTCATAAGTTCGAGCCTGATATTGCACTCGGTATCATCGGCAATCACAACACACCTAATTTGATTATCCTTGATACCGCGATTTACTTGTCTTAATCCGATAACCTTGTTTTCCGATAATAACTTAATTATTGACGGTTCCATAGGCTCCTTTGCTACACAAAATAACTCGCATTTCGCAAGCCTTGTTATTATATCAGTTAAAAAAAGCTAAGTCAAGCAAAAAAATATCACTTTTTAATAAAAAATTGCTTAATTTTCGTTGCCTTTTTTATAGCCCTTTTCGTGCTATTAAATTTAACCATATTTTGTGAGTTTATGCAACACATTTTACTTATTATATGATATACTTTATATATGGAAATCAAAGGAAGCGTACAATCGGTTATATTTTACAACGCGGAAAACGGATTTTCCGTGCTGGAAATAGATACGGACGGTGGTGTGGTTACTGCCGTCGGCTGCATACCCGAAGTTTCCGAGGGAGAGTGCCTTGCTCTTGAGGGCAAATGGACGTCAAGCTCCAAGTACGGCGACCGTTTTGAAGTCTCCAACGTACGCTTTGAAGCCCCTACCAATCGCCTTGGTATCATCAACTATCTTAGCAGCGGAATGTTTTACGGCGTGGGCCCCGTGCTTGCAACCAATATCGTCAATCATTTTGGACTGCAAACGCTAAGCATCTTGGAAAACGACCCCGAAAGGCTAAGCGAAGTCAGCGGCATCGGTAAAAAGAAAGCTGAAGAAATCGGTAAATGCTATCAAGAAAACATCGGCATGCGCAATACGCTGATTTTCTTGCAAAAATATAATATTACGATGAGCAAAGCCATCAAGATTTTCTCTTTTTACGGCGAGCTTACCGAAGAAGTAATCAAAAAGAACCCCTATCTTCTTGCTGAAGATATCGACGGCATAGGCTTTCAAACGGCAGATGAAATTGCAATCAAAATGGGCTTTGATATGGAGTCCGATTTCCGTTTGATTGCGGGTATTCTTCACACTCTTTCAGAAGCGGGATTACGTGAAGGGCACACCTCTCTTCCCGCCGCCACGCTAATCGAAAGAGCTGCAATACTGCTTAAATACGATAACATCGAACGTATCGGCGAGCTGCTTCCGCGCCTTGAAATTATGGGCAAAATCAGGAGTATGCTCATTGCCGATGAACAGGGCAACAACGTTAGATTTTATTCTCGCTCCCTTGATTTCAACACCGAAAACGCAATCGCCGCACGTTTAGTAAAGATTACGAACCATAACTTTGGACGTATAGAAAATCTTGACAAAGAAATCAGTATCTTCGAGCATTCTAACTCGTTGTATTTGGATAAAACCCAACGCGAAGCGGTTATTACCGCTATGAACAAAGGTAGCGTTGTTATCACGGGCGGACCCGGCACGGGTAAGACCACTATTATAAAGTGTATCCTTGACCTTTGTCTCGGCGCAGGAATGAAAGTTTCCCTTTGCGCGCCTACCGGCAGAGCGTCAAAAAGGCTAAGCGAATCTACGTCGCACCCTGCAAGCACAATACACCGCCTTCTCGAAATGGATTTTTCCGAAGGTCACCCCACCTATCACTACAACGAGTCGGAGCCACTCGACACCGAAGTTGTAATAGTTGACGAGATATCTATGGCGGATATCTATATATTCAACGCTCTCGTTCGCGCCCTTCCCGAAGGCGCAAGGCTCATTCTCGTTGGCGACAAGGACCAGCTTCCCAGCGTATCCCCGGGCAATATACTTGCAGATATAATATCGACGGGCGTGCTCCCCGTTGCATACCTATCAGAGATACACCGCCAAGAAGCAAACTCACTAATAATCGAAAACGCCCATCGCATAAATCGTGGCGAAATGCCCATACTACGCAATTCGTCGAACGACTTCTTCTTTGATAACAAAGAAGGTTACGTCGATATCCAAAAGGCGGTGGTCACTATGGTAACGGAAAGGCTTCCCGCTTTCCTAAACCTTTCCCCAAAGGATATCCAAGTGTTAGCCCCCGTCAAAAAGGGACTCAGCGGCGTTGAAACTCTAAACGTCCTACTCCAAGATGCCTTAAACCCTAACACTGAAGTCGTCAAGATAAACGGCGTAGATTTCAAAGTGGGTGACAAGGTTATGCATACCGTAAACGACTACTCTCTCAAATGGCAAAGAGGCACCGAGCAAGGCACGGGCATATTTAACGGAGAGATAGGATATATCACCAATATTATAAGAGGATGCGTAGTCGTTGAGTTTGACGACGGCAAGCTCGTAGTTTACGAGCGTGCAACGCAAGAGCATTTGATGCTTGCTTACGCCGTATCCGTCCACAAGTCGCAAGGTTCGGAATTCCCCGTAGTCGTACTTGCTCTATCAAGTGGCGGCACAATGCTCACGCGTAACCTTTTATATACAGCAGTAACGCGCGCAAAGCGAGCAGTCGTTATAGTGGGCACTCACAAAGCACTAAGGCAGATGGTCTTCAATGACCACTCTCAAAGGAGATACACTCTACTTAAGGAGCTAATATGTCAAAATTTAGCCAAACTAAAGCTTATACGTGGTTAAAGGATAAGTGGCAACACTTCAAGCACGCAATGTACCCCGAAGCATACGTATGCCATTGCTGTGGCACCGAAATCGGGGACGACGACCGCGAAGACTCACTTTGTCCCAAGTGCAGGGAGCGTTTACCATATCGTCACGAGCAAACCTGCCCGATATGCGGATGCTACACGCACACTCTCAGCCCTTGCAAAAGATGTCAAATAGCTATGCCACCCTACAAACAAGCGCTCGCCCCATTCGACTACACGGGTGCGATAAGGCGAATGATAATAAACTACAAGGATAACGGCAGTCCGTGGCTTGCACCTTATATTGCAAAATACCTTATCACTTACGCAAAGGCAATGGAACTAACTGCAGACTATCTCGTATACGTTCCGTCGTCGGATAAAGCGATAAAGACGAGAGGATTTGAACACAACAAAAAGGTGGCGACCTTGATTTGTACCGCTCTCGATATGCCGCTCACCGAACCCTTACATAGAGTTTATCAAAAGAAAGACCAAAGTAATTTAACTTACGAAGAACGCTATCAAAACGTACAAGGCTCCTTTATACTTAGAGAAGATTACGATCGCTCGCTACTAATCGGCAAAAAGATACTGCTGATTGACGACGTTATGACGACGGGAGCAACCGTAACCACTTGCGCTCAAATACTAAAGAACAACGGCGCACAAGAAATAATCATACTAACACTTGCAAGATCATGACCTATTTAGAAAAATCAAAAGAAAAACTTAATACTCTTAGAAATCGTAACGATTATCTTATTTTAGCCTTTGAGTCGTCCTGTGACGAAACTGCCGTTGCGGTAACCCGTGGCAGAGAAGTGCTAAGCTCGGTAATCAGCTCGCAAATCGAAATTCACAAGCGCTTTGGTGGCGTAGTACCCGAAATCGCATCGCGCAACCACGCCCTTGCGATAGACTCAATCACCAAAGAAGCACTCGAAAAGGCAGGGGTTACCTTTGACGATATCGACGCTATTGCCGTAACCTACGGCGCAGGACTACTCGGTGCGTTGCTCGTTGGCGTTAGCTACGCTAAAGCACTCGCTTACACTCTCGAAAAGCCCTTAATCGCTTGCAACCACATAAAAGGTCATATCGCTGCAAACTATATCTCGGCGCCCGACTTGGAGCCACCTTTCATTTGCTTGCTTGCAAGTGGCGGACACACTTACATTCTAAAGGTAAACGCCTTTGACGATATGGAGATTATGGGCGAAACGCAAGACGATGCAGTCGGCGAAGCCTTCGACAAAGTAGCAAGAGTACTTGGACTCCCCTATCCCGGCGGACCCGAAATTGATAAACTTGCGCGCCTTGGCAAGCCCTCTTACAAGCTACCCCGTGCATTCAAGGGCGAAAAGCACCTAAATTTCAGCTATTCTGGTTTGAAAACGGCAGTTATAAATCTCGTTGCCAACACTAAAGCGCGTGGTGGAGAGATTATCCCCGAAGATTTGGCTTGCTCATTCCAAACGGAAGCAACGGGCGTGCTTATTGAAAACACCATCGAGGCCGCAAAGCGCAGCGGCATAACTACCATTTGTCTTGCAGGTGGAGTTGGTGCAAACTCCGCCCTTCGCGACGGGCTCACTAAGGCAGGACAAAAAGCTCATTGCAAGGTACTGCTTCCACCAAGAAGCCTATGTACCGATAACGCGGCAATGATAGGCATTTGCGCTTACGAAGAAATCAAGTGTGGCATTGAGCCGGCTGAGCTTACCTTAGACGCCAACCCCGGACTATAACAAATGATGAATTATGAATGTTGAATGCTGAGTGGCTTCATTTCGCTATCACTTCATTCACAATGTATCTAATTCATTAAATCCTTGTTTGCGTAGCAAAGTCACTCCTAATTCCTCATTCTTCATTCATCACTTATTCATAAGGATAAAACTATGCGTGGCAGTCATTTACATTTATCATACGGCACCGAAGTTATCTACGACGATGCCGAATTTTATATCGGAGATAATGATAAAACGGGTATCGTTGGTGTAAACGGCGCTGGTAAAACCACGCTATTTAGAGTTATCCTAAAAGAGCAAGAGCTTGACGGCGGTCAAATCGTAACGGGCAACGCGCGCATAGGATATCTTCCACAAGAGATTGATTTTACCGAGCAAGAAAAGACGGTATGGGACTATCTTTTTGACGCTCGCCCTATCAAGAAGATAGAAGCCGAGCTGAACTCGGTATACGAGCGCTTAGCTACTGCCGAAGGCGACGAGCAAGCCTATCTGCTTGAGAGAATGGAAAAGCTTCAAGCAAGGCTTGAAGACCTTGACGTATATAACGCCGAAGGACTACTCCTTGACCTAATATCGTCGATGCATATCGATAGCGAGCTACTCGATATGCGCCTTGGTGACCTTTCGGGTGGACAAAAAAGCAAGATAGCCTTTGCACACGTCTTATACTCCAAGCCACAGGTATTGCTCCTTGACGAGCCTACCAACCACTTGGACGTTAGCACCAAAGATTTCGTAACCAATTTTATCAAAAATTATAAAGGCGCCGTGCTAATCATAAGCCACGACGTTGATTTCCTAAATGAAGTTGTAAACAAGATACTATTCGTCAACAAAGCCACCCACAAAATGGCTGTTTACGACGGAAATTATACTGCTTTTAAGCGTAAATACGCCCAAGAACAGGTACTAAAAGAGCTTAGAATCACACAACAAGAAGCCGAAATCAAAAAGCTAACCGACTTTATACAAAAGGCGCGACAAGCATCGCGCACCAACCATAACCTAAAGCGTATGGGCTTTGACCGTGAAGCAAAGCTTCAAAAGGCCATTGCCAACCTTGAAAAACGCGACAAGGTATATCGTCATATGAAGCTAAAGTTAGACCCCAAGCGCGAAAGCGCAAAGGTACCACTCGAAGTATCGGGGCTAACATTCCACTACCCTACCAAACCCAACCTATACGACAATCTATCCTTTAGCCTTAACGGCAACGAAAGATTTTTGGTTGTAGGTGAAAACGGCGTAGGCAAGTCTACCCTACTTAAGCTCATAATCGGTCAGCTCCCACCCGACAAAGGCACTATAAAATTCAGCCAAAAAACGGACGTTGCCTACTACGCTCAAGAACTTGAACTACTTGACGAAAACAAGAATATATTTGATAACACCGAAACGGACGGCTACTCCGACCTTGAAAGGCGCAATATACTTGGCAACTTCCTATTCCAAGGCGACACGGTATTCAAAAAGGTAAAAGTGCTTTCCCCCGGTGAAAAGGCACGTATTGCCCTATGCAAGCTACTGCTTCAACGAGCCAACCTACTTATCCTTGACGAGCCCACCAACCACCTTGACCCCGACACACAAGCGATTATCGGCGAAAACTTCCGTGACTACACGGGTACTATTCTACTTGTTAGCCACAATCCCGATTTCGTAGAGCAAATAGGTATAACGCGTATGCTCGTTCTCCCCGAAGGCAAGGTAGTAGAATACTCACGCGAGCTACTACAATACTACTATATTATGAACACTGATTTGATGTAAAGGTTTTAAGAAAAAATTAAAAAGCCTCCATATTAAAAGAAAGAATGGTTACTACATATGAACAATATCATTCATTTATATTGAAAATGAGCCCGACACAATACCGAACTCATCATCAATTCAATTTATTCAATGTCTATCTAAATTTCAATAGATTTACATTTCATAACTACATTATATAGCATATCTGATCATATTATGTAGTTTAGATCTTTTCAAAACGGATTAGATATCCCAAGCTTATCAAACTCGCTACATCACCTAATGCTATCAACTCGGGCATACTAACACCTATGGACTCCATAAACCCAAAACTATCAACAACACGCCATGTCGATCCAACATCTTCCGTCATTTTTAGATAGTCCATTTGAATCCCAATACTTATTATACTTGTGGGGATAAAAATTTCTACAAGATTACCTTTCAAAGCAAAATCCTCTATCTTAGTAACCGTATTTACAATATGTTGTACTGAACTTACATATTTCAATAATGTTGTACCATCCTTAGTATATAAGTTACCATTTATTGATTTATAGTGTTCATTATTTTCATCTACAACAATTTCACCTTCTTCTAAAAGCAGAAACGCACATTTTGCTATACTCGTTACAGCAGCTGGAATGGTTACCTTAGTCCCATCTTCAAGTGCGTCCAAATAGCTTATTATTTTACAATCCTTATGAATGGTTATTTCATTTGAATCACCTACTGACCCAACTGCTACTAAATATGGATTTATCGTACTGCCCAAGTATGCTACATCGCCTGTGACGTTATATGATATGTTTGGACATTCATTAAAAGCGGCCGAACCCACTTGCAAAAGAGTATCCGGCAAAACAACATTTATGAGCGCTGGACAATATGCAAACGCACCTACTCCTATACTCGTAACAGCGTCACCAATTACGACACTTGTTAAGGATGTGCAACCGAAGAACGCAGTGGCATTTATACTATTTGCCGTGGTTATATTAGCTTCCGTTACCAATTGATTATTAATATATAGATTTGCGCCATTAGACAATGGGGAGCCTGCTTCAAACCAGAGTATCAAGGACTCATCACATATGCCATAGTCTATCTGCACCCATTGATCTATAGTGCCAGTGTAATATACACTTATTAAGGAGTCGCAATTTGAAAAAGCCATATATCCTATGCTTATTACTGAGTCAGGGATTGTTACGCTCGTTAGAGAACCACAATCTAGGAACGCAGAATTTCCAATGCCTGTTACGCTGTCACCTATGGTTACATTAGTTAAAGCTTGGTAGCCTACAAATGCAATGTCTTTTATACAAGTTGCAGTAGTTATATTAGCCTCCGTTACTAATTCATTGTTTATATATAAGTTCTCAGCATACGCTAATGGATTCGCTTTCATCGTCTCCATCGTGTAAACCACCCTACAATTACCAAACTCTATCTGTACCCATTGGTCTATTGTTCCTGTATAATATACGCTCATTAGGGAGTCACAATCACTGAATGCACAATCACCAACACTTGTTACACTGTCACCTATAGTTATGTTAGTTAATGAACCACAATTACTGAATGCTCTCTCGCCTATGCTCGTTACTGAGTTGCTTATCGTAACGCTCGTTAGACTACTGCAACCACGGAATGCATCACTTCCTATGCTTGTTACGGAGTCAGGGATTACTACGCTCGTTAGGGAGTCGCAATTATAGAATGCAAGCTGATAAATTTCTGTTATATCATCAGGCAAAGTCGGTTCTGCCTCTTCTCCTACGTATCCTATTAAAATCTTTGTGTCTTCATCTGTATAGATTATATATCCATTTTCATCAGTACTTAGCTTACTTGGTGTATCAGAGGTTGTATATATATCTATTGCATAATGTCCTACGTATCCGTTATCTTCACTTCCTACTGTGACGTTTAGAGAAGAGAGATTATATACTTCTACTAGCTTGTAGCAACCACTGAATGCGTAATCTCCTATATTCGTTACACTATCGGGTATTGTTACACTTGTGAGAGAGACGCACCTATAGAATGCATAAGCATTAATACTCGTTGCAGTAGTTATATTCGCTTCCGTAACTAGTTCATTGTTTATATATAGGTTTTTAGCATAATATAATGGGTTTGCCGAGCTACCACCAAACTCTATTTGTACCCATTGATCTATAGATCCAGTGTAGTTTACGCTAGTTAGGGAGTGATTATTCACAAACGCACAACTCCCAATGCTTGTTACGCTATCACCTATGGTTAGGGTCGTTAGAGAGGTACAATTATAGAATGCATTATGATTAATACTTGTTGCAGTAGTTATACTTGCTTCAGTAACTAGTTCATTATTTATATATAGATTTTTAGCATGATATAATGGGTTTGCCGAGCTACCACCAAACTCTATTTGTACCCATTGATCTATAGATCCAGTGTAGTTTACGCTAGTTAGGGAGTGATTATTCACGAACGCAGAATTTCCAATACTTGTTACGCTGTCACCTATCGTTACACTCGTTAGTGAGTAGCAGTCAGAGAATGCTTCATTTCCTATGCTCGTTACGGAGTTGCCTATCGTTACGCTCGTAAGTGTGTCGCAAAAATTGAATGCTTTACATCCAATGCTTGTTACCGAGTCACCTATGGTTACGCTTGTAATCAAGTCGTAATCCTGGAGCACATAATCATTAACAATTGTTGCAGTGGTTATATTCACCTCTGTTATCAATTGATTGTCTTCTATATATAGTTCAGCACCATACACTAATGGGTTTGCAGAAGAATTACAAAACTCTATTTGTACCCATTGATCTATAATACCTGTATAGATTACTTTTAAAAGGTTGTTACAACCACTGAATGCTACATCACCAATGTTTGTTATAGAGTTACCTATTGTTACAATTGTAAGTGCGTTACAAGACTCAAATGATCCACAGCCAATGCTGCTTGCTGTGTTACTAACTGTTAAGCTTGTAAGCGATGTACAACCGCTAAACGCCCAATCACCAATACTTGTTACATTTTTGCCTTTGTAAGTCTCCGGAATTATAATTTCAATAGGATTATTTTTATAATTAGAAATTTCGTATGTATCGTCATTCTTTAGTGTGAAAGAAAGATACTCACTTTCACCACATATTTCACATAATGTATCGTTGTCTTCGTCAACGCACTCTGTCAACGCTTCGCCACAGATATCACAACTATGGTCGTTGTCTTCGTCCGCACACTTTGTCAATGCTTCGCCACAGATATCACAACTATGGTCGTTGTCTTCGTCAACGCACTCTGTC
>JAFTZC010000027.1 GCA_017461065.1 Clostridia bacterium
TCTTCGGAAACTATGAAATCCTTTGGATTGCCAAGGGGATTTTGAGCACGTTTTGCTTCTTCGGCTTTAGCCTTAGCTTCAGCTTCGCGCTTTGCCTTTTTGTCTTCGATATAAGCAGTGATTTCGTCTGCACTCTTGCCTTCCATAATTAGGTCGACTTCGTCGCCGTAGATGGTTTCGTGTTGGAATAGGAGTACTACCATAACGTGGAGCTTATCTTCGTTTTCCTTGATTGTTGCAAGAGCTCTTTCGTATGCGGTGTCAACAATCTTTCTGATTTCCTTATCGATAATAGCAGCAACTTCGTCGGAGTAGCTTGCTTGGGTTTGGTAATCTCTGCCGATAAATACTTCTTGCTCGCCACCAAAGTAAACGTTTCTTAGTTCAGGTGACATACCCCACTCGGTTACCATTCTACGTGCAATGCCGGTTGCGTGCTTGATATCTTGGCTTGCGCCCGTGGTGATATCACGAATGATAATTTCTTCAGCAGCTCTACCACCCATAGTCATAGCGATAGTGTCGTGTAGGTGTGAGAGAGTAGTGTGTGAGTCGTCTGACTTTGGACGAGAAATAGTATAGCCTGCAGCCATTCCGCGTGGGATAATGGATACTTCTTGAACGGCGTCGAAGTTCTTCAAAACTCTACCTACGAGAGCGTGACCTGCTTCGTGGTATGCGGTGATGCGTTTATCCTTTTCGGTAACCACTCTACTACGCTTTTGGGGACCTGCAATAACCTTATTGATACCTTCAAGGATATCAACCATAGTGATGATTTTTCTATCTTCTCTTGCTGCTATGATAGCTGCTTCGTTGAGTAGATTTGCTATATCTGCACCACTAAAGCCGGTGGTTAGACGGGCAAGGTTTTTGAAGTCGATTTCGGGCGACAAAGGTTTGTTGCGTGCGTGAACGCGGAAGATAGCTTCTCTGCCACGAACGTCGGGAAGGTTGACGTAAATTTGTCTATCGAATCTGCCCGGACGAAGTAGTGCGGGGTCAAGTACGTCGGCACGGTTGGTTGCCGCCATAATTACGATAGCTTCGTTTTCTTCAAAGCCGTCCATTTGAACGAGTAGTTGGTTGAGCGTTTGCTCACGTTCGTCGTTGCCACCGCCAAGACCTGCGCCACGCTTTCTGCCTACTGCGTCGATTTCGTCGATGAATACGATACAAGGTTGAGCTTTTTTAGCTTGTGCAAACAAATCTCTAACACGGCTTGCGCCTACGCCAACGAACATTTCAACGAAGTCGGAGCCGCTGATTGAGAAGAAGGGTACGTTTGCTTCGCCTGCAACGGCCTTTGCAAACAAGGTCTTACCCGTTCCGGGAGGGCCAACCAAAAGAACGCCCTTTGGTATTTTTGCACCGATTTCCTTGAACTTCTTGGGTTGCTTTAGGAATTCGACGATTTCTTTGAGCTCTTGCTTTTCTTCTTCGGCACCCGCAACGTCGGTGAAGCGTACTTTGACTTTGTCAACTGCCTTGGACTTGGTCTTGCCGAAGTTCATAGCGTTGCCACCGCCACCTTGCTTACGCATCATTATAATGAATACTACGATAAGGATTAATCCACCACCGATAGAAACGATATATGGTACGTAGCTCCAGAAGCTGCCTTCACTTGGGTCGTTTAGCCAAATTTGTGGCATAGTGGAGATAGCGCCGTCCTTTTGTAGGTTTTCAAGCGCAAGCACCAGGTTGTTACGATAAGTAACGATAGCGGTAGCGTCCTTATATTTGCCATCTTTAAAGTTGGCTACTCTTTTTGCATAGTCTTCAACCGAAGTTTCGCCGTCTTTAACGTATAATACGTTAACGACGTAATCGCCGTCAAAATAAATGGCTTCGATTTTGCCTTCCTTAACTTTGCCGATGAGAGCGTCGTAGCTAAGTACTTCGGGCTCGACCTTCATAGTGTTTGTCAAAATGATTGCCAAGACGAGTACAAGTACTACCATTATGCCAATCATCAAAAACGTTCTTTTATTGCTTAGTTTTGGGTTCATTTTATCCTCTTGCGTTAATTTTTGTCAAAAACGCCAATATTCAATATCCTACACATTATAGCATACCAACTATTAAAGCGCAATTAAAGAATTTCCTTTTTTGCAGGAATGGATATAAAGCGTGATATATTATATGCAATTTTTTCGCTCATATTAGCAATAAAGGAACGTTCACAGCTCATAAGTGCCCTTAAATTATCTTTACTCCTTGCACAAACCACTCCTAAAACGCCGATATCTCCCACTCTTGGGAGGTTTTTGGATAGGGCTTCTCCGGCTTTTAGGCCGAGTGCAGAGTATTTGATTTTGCCCACGTCTTCGGGGTTTCCAACGCAAGCATCGACGGCAATGATTAGGCTTTTGGGGTGAGTTTTCTTCAAAAAACAATAGTATTCGTAGTAATTTACGCCGTTGACGGGGTGGTTTATGCCCCCGTATACGTATGCAGGAGTATTATATTTGTCGCGCAAAAGGTCGCCCACCTTGGGGCCAAGCGAGTCGCCCATCACTTGATTTGAGCCTATACAAAGAATAACCGGGAGTGCCATACAATAGAATATTCCCAAAAAGGAGGGGAATATTCTCCGTTTATTAGGACAGGATTGGCAGTTTTTTGCTCTTGACTTATATGCGCGCGTGTGTTAAAATACATAATAGTATGGTGTATACTCGCGAAGTATGTCCATCAGGAGGCTGTTTATGTATATGATTTTAGACGTTGTTTTGATTGCTATCATCGCTCTTATGGTTGTTGTTGGCATCAAGCGTGGCTTGGTCAAAACTTGCGTTGGCTTGGTATCCACTATCTTAGTGCTCGTAGTAGCAGTCGTTGCAGTTACTCCTGCAACCGACCTTGTTATCGTAGGTACTTCTTGGGATGAAGATTTGCAAACCGCTCTCGAAAGCCCACTTGCAGACAAGCTTCCCAACGCTTATGCAAAAATCTACTATTACGACCTTGACGCAGACGGCGAAACCAAGGAACTTATCTACGAAATCGACGGCGTAAAAGCTCCCTTTGAAGATATCTTCAAAGATAGCGCAATTCTCGATTTCATCAACGTTGCAGGCTTGCTCAAAACTAGCGTTGAAGAGCAACTCGTTACTAACGCAGAGCTCAATGAATACGAAGACTATCAAACCCAAGAGAACTCCATTGACTTTATTGACGGCGTTACCGCACCTATCGTTTCGATAGTATTCACCGTCGCTATGTTCATAATTCTCCTTATCGTAACGAGGATTTTGATAGCACTTCTTCTCAAGTTACTCCAAAAAATCATTTCACGTCTATACGTCGTACACTTCATCGACAAGATGCTCGGCGGCGTATTTGGTCTTGCAGCAGGCGCACTTTTCGTGCTCGTACTCTTGACCGTCGTACAGCTTCTATCACAACTTGCATTTATGGAAACCATCAACGAATTTATTTCGCAAACCGTCGTAACCAAGTTCTTGATGGAAAACAACTTCCTTTACGACTTCCTAACCAGCAGCGTAAACCTTGGCGAATTGATGGGAAGTATCGGCAAATAGCTTTAGTTATTAAAGGAGAACCCCTATGTTAAAACATTTTGGTGGCTTTGTAGTAGGCGTATTTGTAGGCGTATTGGTTATAGCTGTTGCTCTCGTTGGCGGCGGCTATATGTTGCTTACTAAAGAAGGTACTATGAAAAAGGTGGAAGAAACGGTGGGCTCAAGCGTAGGTATGGACCTAAACGAAGAGCAAGAAAACCTTTCTATCTTGGATTACGGCAAGGGCGTGCTTAGCATTTTTGGCAACCTTTCTACAACTCCCATAAAAGATATTGAAGCAACCGTTGGTATCAACAAGATTTCCACCACCATTAGCGATGCAATCGGCATTGATGCAGCCGTCGTTGGCGAAAGTTCCATTTCTAACCTTGGCGCAACGCTCGCGGACAACCTAACGATGGACGTAATGAGCAAGAAGTTTGAAATCGAGCTTCCCGACCTACCACTCTTCCAAGACGAAGAGTTCCTAGCTAAGCCGCTAAACGAAGCATTCGGCGACCTTGACCAAAACACTCTTGATAGCTTCATCGAAGTTGTATACGACGAAGAAGCTACCGAAGAAAACCCCGCAAGCAGTCCCCTTATCCAAAAGCTCGGCAAAAAGACTATCAAGGAAGTTTCCGAAGATATGGATGCTGTCGTACAAGACACCACTATTGGTGAAGTTATTGAAATCGGCGAAGACAGCTCCAACGTTCTATACTATCTAAAGGACACCAAAATCGGCGAGCTTGACGGCGCCGTAAAGGAAATGAAGCTCAGCGATGCTATCGAAATCCACGAAGTGGACGATCCCGAAAACGGTATCAAAAAGTCGTCTAAGGTAATGATTTACCTTAAGGACTGCACTTTGGATAGCATTGACACTGCAATCAAAAATATGACCATCGGCGACGCCGTTGAAATCGGTGAAGATAGTTCAAAAGTTCTCAAGTACCTACAAACCAAAAAGCTTGACGAGCTTGACGGCGCCATCAAAGATATGAAGATAAGCGACGCCGTTAATATCGACACAAACAGCCACGCTATTATGGGCGCGATTGCAGACTTCACTTTGGAAGACCTTGGCAACAAGGATAAGCTTCAAACCGCTATCAACGATCTAACCCTTGGCGACGTAGTAGTTATAGGTGACGATAGCGCAAAATTACTACAATCTCTAAAAGACACCAAGGTTGGCGAGTTGTCAACTGCAATGGACGCTCTTACTTTAGAGCAAGTTATGGATAAGCATAACGTTGGCGTATTGTCACTCGTACCACCAACCACTAAGGTACAAGACGTTGGCACCGCGCTAAGTGATGCAGTAACCGACACTTCGCTCTATGCACTTCGTCAAGCAGGCTTGTTCAGCTACGAGCTCGACCAAAACTATACGCAAGCAAGCCTCGTCCAAAGAGTTTACACCAACAATAGTACTCCACAAGAAATCGTAACCGATTTTACGAGCGCTACCACGGCAGAGAAAAAGTCTATAACCCCAACGATATTTATTTCAGCTGGTGGATTTGTGAACAATGACGATTTCTACAAGGTTGCTGAAAAACACGCAGGATACAAGGGCGTTCTTGATTTAGATAACGTATCTATTGAAAAGGATACAACAAGTGGCGCTTACGTTCTAACTCCCACGATTATCGATGCTATCTTTGAGCAAGCAGGTCTAAGCAACAGACACGACGTTATCTTCTGCGTTGACGACGGCATCAAGCTAAGCATCGAAACTGACGCACTTTCCGACAATTTCACCAAGGTATTCAGCATTATGTATGCAGACGGCCAAGGCGATATTACCTTCGGTAGCGGCCTAAAGATGGATACGGCGGTAGGTGGATGCGCAGTTTACGTAGCAAATAGTATCACCGTATACGACGTAGAAAGTGATAGCTACGTTGCATACGATTCTTCAAAGGCACTACCCATTGAGCTAAGAAAGGTTTCAAAGGAAGTGGAAGAAGGTGGCGCAACCGTTGCTAAAGAAAGTGAAAACACTTGGATTGCAGCATATACTGCATATCAACCTATAGTTTAATATTATGAAATTAACAATAAAAGCTAACAACGATAGCCTTCGCACCCTTTTGGAGCGCGAAGGCTTCATCTTTCCTTGCGGTGGCAAGGGATTATGCGGTAGGTGTAAGATAGTTGCGCCTACTCTCCCCGTGACCGAAAAGGACAAAGCCTTTATCTCGGAGATTGACCTTGAAAGGGGCGTTCGTCTTGCTTGTGACAAAGTGGTAGAGGGCGAAATAGAAATAGATTGCCTACTTGAAAAGCGCGTCACTGAAAAGCTAAAAATCAGCGAAGCAGATGCTTACTGCGTGTTTGAAGACGGCAGAACTCTCGTTGGGTTATGCGATGGCGGCGAGATACTCCACGAAGTGGTTTTACCCCCAACCCCCACGTCGTTTAGGGCGCTTAGAAGTACTGCTCAAAAGGAAACGGTGGAGCTTTACGAAGAACACGGGCTCGCCAAGGCAACCACCATTTTGCTTGCGGGAACTCCCCAAAAAGTGACGGAAATCACGGGTATAATCGAAGAATACAACTACTGCAACACCGTTGAAGCCAACTTGTTTGATATGACGAGTGAAGAAGTCTTGCTTCTCCCCAAACCCACGGCGCTAATCGGTAGTGATATACTTGTTGAAATGCTTGGTAGAGTGGAAGGAACCTTCCTTGTAAAGGATAGCTACCTTGCATATCTTGAAGAAAATCATCTATTTATCGCGCGCGTAGTACCTAATATAAACGCGCCCGAAACCTTCGTTGCGGCAGTGGCTTACTTCCTAAAGAGATTTGAGCCAAAGGCCAAGCTCGTTGTAGGGGATAACCCCATTGCCAAGGCTTGCGGACTTGATGTAGCTGAAAGCGTAGTATCTAAAAACGCAGCAAGCTTGCTCGCGTCTAATCGTCCAAAGGCAAAGTTAGAGCGCCTTGCAAAAAAGGTAGTAGAGCTTTCTCTTGCAGACGACGAGTTATTCCAAGACCTACTTACCGAGATAACAAAGTAGGCTAAGCGCTCGGTTTTCGTACTCTCTGACCTTGTCTAAGCCGTCGTCAAGGACGTTGTCGAGCAAGGTTAGCAGTTCAAGCTCTAAGCCGATAATTCTATTGATACCACCTTCCCTTGGGAGATGTCTTGGGGAAGGTTTTTTGTTTTTAGAGATAATATTTTTGGTACACTCCTTCAGCGAAAGCAAATATCCCACGATTTTATTGCCTTGTGGCAGTCGTGATAAAAGATAGATTTGCTCGTTTATTATGCTTTCCATTTGGGACAAGGTAGGGTTTTCGCTACCGTGTAGATTTTCGTTATATGCGCGCGCAAGATTTTCAAGATAGTTTTCCATCGTCTCAATATACGCATAAGATAGCGATTTTGTGCAAGAAAAAAGAGCGTTTTCACGCTCTTTATCTAATTTAAGGAGTGGTGTTATTTCTTCCTTTCCTTATATAGTAATAGTAGGGAAGCGGACAAACATACGTAAACGCTGCTTGCATTGTGTACGAGGGCGCCGCTAACTGCATCCAATAGTCCAAGGGTGGATAGGATAACGGCAGTAATGCTTATGCAAAGAGAAAGCACGATATTGCACTTTACAAGGCGGAAGGTTACGCGCGATAGCTTGATTAGGAAGGGCACCTTGTTTAGGTCGTTGGAAAGGAGTGATACGTCGGCAGTTTCGATTGCTACGCTGTTGCCCATAGCACCCATTGCAAGGGAAGTATCGGCAACCCCCATACTCGGTGCGTCGTTTACGCCGTCACCTATCATAAGTATTTTTTTGCCCTGTTGCTTGTAGCTTTCGATGATAGCAACCTTGTCTTCGGGAAGTAGCCCTGCGTGCGTTTCGTCAAGGCTGAGCGCAGAAGAAATCTTACGTGCGCTGCTTTGGTTGTCGCCCGTTAGCATTGATAGTTTTAGCTCAAGTGCCTTCATTGCGTTTACGGCGCTTTGAGCACCTTGTCTAATTGTGTCGGAAACCAAAATTGCGCCTTTGTAGTTGTTTTCAACGAATACTGCAACGGTGGTTGAAGGTGCGTTTTGAAGCGCGATGAGCTCGTTTTCGGGGATTAGCTCTTGCTTGCTCTCAAGCTTTACGACATCCACCTTTTTGCCGTCTACTACGGCGGTTATACCAACGCCAACTTGACTTTCGGTTTGCTCGGGCTCGGATAGCTTGCCACTATAAGCGTTGACTATTGCCTTGCCTATGAGGTGTTCGGAGTGGCTCTCGGCACTTGCCGAAAGGTATAGTAGCTCGTCTTCCGTGATGCCGTAGGGTAGCACTTTTTCGACCATAGGCTTGCCCTCGGTGAGCGTTCCCGTCTTATCCAAGCATACGACGTCAACCTTGGATAGCGCTTCAAAAGCGGTACCACTCTTTACGAGTACGCCTTTCTTACTTGCGTTACCGATTCCTGCCGCAACGGCAATAGGGGTGGCAAGGGTCATTGCACAAGGACAAACTACGATTAGCACGGTGATTGCTCTTTGTACTGCGCCAAGCACGCCCGTCTCAAAAGCAAACAAGGCGATGAAGAAAACGATTACGCTAAGTACGCAAGTGCTTGGTACGAGATAGCTTGCCCATTTGTCAGCAAGGCGTACGAAGGGAGCTTTCTTCTTTTCAGCTTGCTTTACGTATGCGATGAGCTTGGATAGGGTAGTTTCGGTATTTTTGCTCGTTGCTTGGATTTCAAGCGACGAGTTAAGGTTTTTAGTACCTGCGTAAACCTTGTCGCCCACCTTAACTTCCATTGGAGCGTATTCGCCGGTAATAGACGAAGTATCCACTTCGCCTTCGCCCTTTACGACTATGCCGTCAAGTGCAATAATTTCGTGTGGACGGGTAAGAAGAACGTCACCAACGGACACGGTGTCTACGTTGACGTCCACGAAGCCGTCTTCGGTTTTAAGCGTTGCAAGCACGGGCGTCATATCAATTAGAGCCTTTACGGCACTCCTTGACTTTTTGCTCGTAACGCCTTCGATTTGCTGACCGAGCGTCATAAGGAAGGCGATTTCGCCTGCTGCAAAAATATAACTTCCGTGGCCGTGTCCGGTGCCTACGCCGAATGCAAGCATAATGCCCATCATAAGAGAAGCCGTCATAGCAATACTTATGAGCAGAGCTGCGGTAATCTTTTTGCGCTTTATATTTTTGTACGCGCCGCGATAGATGGGCAAGCCACATAAAACCACTACAACCCAAGCAGGGTCGAAGATAGCCGTCCAAGGCACGCTGTGATAAAGGTCAAAGTGAGATAATAGGTAGCTTGCTACGAGTATTGGCAAAGATACGATAAGGTAAATCCAATACTTGGAAAGTCTACCTTTTTGGGCACTTCCGCCAAGGTCTACGCCACAGCAAGAAGTATGGTTTTCTTCGCCGAGATCTATGCCACAGCAGGAGCAACCTACGGCGCCTTCGTCTTCGTGGCTATGGTCGTGGTCCGAGCAGCAACCAAGCTCACAAACATCCGTTTCGGGTGCAATATTTTCGTGTTCGTGGGAGCCTGAAACTTTATTTTCCATAAATTTTCTCCTACATAAATTTTTCGAGTATTTTGGTAAAAGAAGCCATTACGTCTTCTTCGCCTCTTTCAACGGACGCTTTTACGCAAGTGTTAAGATGACTCTTTAAAATAATGTTTGAAGTCTTCTTAAGAGCGCATGTGCAAGCGTAGAGTTGGAGCAATACCTTTTCGCAATCTTCGCCGTTTTCAATCATTTTAGTTATGCCCTTGATTTGTCCGTTGATACGGTTGAGCCTGGTGATACAATCTTTTCCGTAAGAGTGCATACATTCTTTCATATTAACCTCCATATACCCCGTGGGGGTATGTCGTATATACATAATATATACCCCCTGGGGGTATTTGTCAACCTTTTTTTAACAAAAATTTTATGCAAATATGAGAAAATATCTTAAAAAGTTGGTGTTTTTTGCTTTACAAGTCCACGTTTAATATATATAATATTAAAGCATTTTACAGGAAACTGTAAATCCTTGTTCTGCTTTCAAGCAGAGCCATAAGTCCAAAAGGAGGTAAAAAATATGAACAAATACCAAATGTTATTTATCATCGAAAACGGTATTGAAGACGAGGCTAAAGAAGCAGTTATCACCAAGTATACTGATCTTATCGAAAGTCTTGGCGGTTCTGTATCAATGGTTGATAAGTGGGGTACCCGCAAGTATGCATACCCAATCAACTACAAGACCGAAGGCTACTACGTACTCGTTCAATTCGAAGCAGCTGCTACCGTTCCTGCAGAGCTTGACAGACAGATGAGAATCAACGAAAACGTTGTTCGTCAAATGATCACCAAGCAATTCTAATAGGAGGAGTGTTATGAATAAAGTTATTCTTATCGGTAATCTTACCAAGGATCCAGAACAATCCTACACCCCCTCTAACATTTGCGTTTGCAGATTTACCGTTGCCGTTAACCGCTCATATTCAAGCCAAAACGGCGATAAGCAAACCGACTTCTTGCCCGTAGTATGCTGGAGAAACCAAGCTGAAAACTGCGGCAAGCACCTCAAGAAAGGCTCAAAGGTTGGCGTAAGTGGCTCAATCCAAACCCGTACCTATGACGACCGTGACGGTGTAAGAAGATACGTTACCGAAATTGTTGCAGACGAAGTACAATTCCTCTCCACCCGTAATGATGGTCCCGAAGACCTTCCCGAAATTCCCGAAGTTCGCGAAACCAGGAGAGCACCCAGAGTGGAAGACGCACGTCCCGTTGCAAACGAAGACGACCTTCCCTTCTAATTATTGATTTTAAGGAGTAATAAATATGGAAAATAAGACTGCAAGACCCGCAAGACCTGCAGGTAAGCGTGCACCCAAAAAGAAAGTATGTCCCTTCTGCGTAAACAAGGTTGACGAAATCGATTACATTGCTCTTGCAAAAGAAATCGAAAAGTCCTCTGAGCGCAGCTATAAGGACGGCGAAAAGCGTCCTCGTTACATTGCTGAAAAAGGCAAGATTCTTCCCCGTCGTATGTCAGGCGTTTGCGTAAAGCACCAAAGAGCACTTGCAACGGCAATCAAGAGAGCTCGTATTATGGCTCTACTTCCCTTCAAAGGCGAGTAAGAAGAGTTTTTTAGCGAATTACATTGTTAAAACAAAAAACCCGTCGGGCGCAGTACAAGGAGTACAGCAACCCAACGGGTTTTTTATTTTGTCGCGTACTTCATCTAAAATAACTCTTCTTACCTAAAGTCTATCTAAGAACTTGTTAATTCAAACATTATTTATTCTATCACGAGTTATTTTAGCGAAATACATTACAAAACAAAAGCCACCTTCGGTCGTTTACGGTTAGTAAAGTCCCTTCGGGTGGCTTTTTTGTTTTGCTGCGTACTTCATAAACTGACTATTTTAAAATTTGTATTCCTATTGACATTTCTTCTATCGAGTGTTATTATTTCATAATCATTTGATATAATCAAATGAAAAGCAAATTATTTGCTTGAATATTAGTTTATTAAATTAGAAAGGGGATTGTTTCTATGAAAAAAGCGTTACTTTCTCTATTATTAGCCGTTTTAATTTTTGCCGTTGCTGGTTGTAATTTTGGTGGTAATACCGATGTTCCCGATAATCAAGACCAAGAAGGTGGCGACAAGATTTTACCCGACGAGCCTTTTGAGCCCACTTTTCCCGATGAACCCGGCGATAGTATAACTCCGGAGGAACCGGAAACTCCTGTTAAACCAAGCGAGCCTTCGCTTCCATCCGAGCCTGAAAAGCCAGAGGAGCCGGTTGTGCCACAAGGACCCAAAGAGGGAACTTTGTTTTATCACGTAACCGACCTTGCCGAAAACGTAGACGAAACGCCGGAGTTTGAAATTAAGGAAGACAACACTACCGTTTTAAGCAATCGTTCAAGAAAAGCAAGAATGGCGGATAATACCACCGAAACTGACATAACCAATCCCGCAAATAACGAGAAATATGCCGAGTATATCTCAAGCGACCGATATTTTTGGGGCGTTGAACACACTAACATTAAGAATGCAAACGTATATATTGATTACGTAAAGAGCGTAAAGGATGAGTTGATTTCTTGTGTAACAATGCTTAACACTTGGGTGGAAGATGTAAATTGTAATTGCAGATATCGCATTAGTTACAACCAAGCAAATGACGTTGTATATCTTGAAAAAATATCGGATGGCAGTCTATATATTAGGATATCTTCTACTTACGTAAATGGTAAGATGGTTATCGATGCTTATCAATACCAAATATACGATGCAAATGGTGGTGTAGAAATTTCTTGCCATTATGAAGAGGACAAGGTGCTATATTATTATGAGTCGTCCAACTTTACGTATCGCAACCTCTTTATGCTAACCGCTGATTTATCGGTAGAAAATCCTGTTAACGTATGCCTTTCTTATGCATCGATGGATCAAGGCGATCGCATTGGTTATCAAATGTCCAAATATCTATACAAAATGGGCACAGAGGACGAAAGTGCTCTTGACGTCCATAATACCTATTTCATCGACGACCTTATCAAGGAGTTTAATAACTTTAGCGATACCGTTATCATCAATAATTCCAACGACGAGTACGTGCTCAGCGCACAAAACGACGTGCATACCTACTCTTTTGCACTTGATATGTATGAGCTTGAGGGCTATACGCAAATCATAAGAGGGGATAGTCAATATAAAATTATCGTAGGTGAAAACACTTTTGCTTGCGCTAATTCCGACTCTCACGGAGCAGAAAACAGCATCGTTTACGAAACCGAGGACTTTTGCGCGATGGCATACGTTTATGAATACGGCACCGTAAGATTGTGCGTTGGTGTCGAGGTACGCAATGAACAACTAACGCAAAGTCGTGCACTCACCGAGTTTTTGGGCTATATGGGCTTGTCTTTCAAAGACGAGAGCGTATATGGCAAACTTGATTTACTCGACAACGCCTCGGAGCTTTTAAACCAATATACCTATTTTGATTATTCCTATCCTTGT
Organism: Clostridia bacterium; assembly: GCA_017461065.1. Lineage (GTDB taxonomy): Bacteria > Bacillota > Clostridia > Christensenellales > DTU072 > Stercoripulliclostridium_A. The sequence continues at coordinate 12,561 of JAFTZC010000027.1, forward strand.
TACGTTTCCCCAGAGGAAATGGAACAAATATATAGTATCAACAAGTGGACTTCCGTTTCCTACGAAGAAATTATGGATATGCTTGTAGCCGATAGTGTTGATATTCACGAGCAAGTGGAGGACGAGGAATATTACGCACTCTACGCAGGTGCTGTAAGTGGCAAGGTAGGTTGCAACGAGGACAATACTTTCAACTTGTCTCAAGTTTGCATTACTTTGGGCGATAGCGGTATTTTGACCAGCGGTTCCGAGTACGCTTTGGTTGCATATATTTCCAACGGATACGAAACCTACCTTCTTGATAGGGCGGCGGTTACGTTTGCAGGAGTACCCGTTACCATAAGCCTTAACGATAACGTAGCAATTCCTAACGATCTAACCATTGGTAAATATCGCGTTGTTGCCTATCTCACAACCCTAATCGAGGGCGCGGACGTTAGAGTAAGCAGTATCTATACCTTAGAGGGCGAAGGCGAATTTGACGCCATTACTACTATAACCGAAGATGATGCCTCCTATTTCGTAAGAGTTGTTTCAAACGACGATGGCTTAGTAGTTGCTATGGATAATATGTTTGAACTAAAAGGTCAAGCCGAGTACGTTGAGGAAACCAAGTACCTAAGCTTGGGTGGCATATCCGGTACTTTGAGCAACGGCTATATTATGTTAGAAAGCGACCTCGTTTCCCTTACTGCAACCTTCTATGACGACGCCGACAAGGAAGTTATGGCTATAAAGGATGAGTTCTATTTTGGAACTTCGGCATTGTCGGCATCGGTTTCCTTAGAAGAAATCCCTGCACTCCAACAAGGCACCTATCAATTAGAGATAGCCTATAAAGTTACCAACAAGGACGGGGAAATTATTTTTAGTGCAATCCATAATCAAACGGAAGAGATTTTAGCCGCTATAGTAGAGGAGCAAAGAACGGACGTCGACCTCGTTTCGTTGGATGTATATGAAGGCAAAATCTTGTTTAAGTACGTCAAAGTCGTTAACGTTGATTTGGTAGTAACCTATGAAAATGATATCATAGACACTTCGAATTCAGAGTTGCACGTTATGGAACCTATCTTCTTTGAAGATACCGACGTGCTTCACCTTGATATAAACTTTATAAACGAAGATGAAAACAAAGCTTCCATTTGTTTTTCCACCTATGCAACCTACTCGCTTATCGAGGATGAGTTCGTGTTCCCAACCGAGGATTTGAACAATTACTCAATCGAGGGTGGAAAATATAAGTTAGAGTATCGTTTAATAATCACAAATTATAACGGCGAAAACAAGTTAGATAAAATCTACTATACTAACCAAATTTTTGATATTGTTTCCACCGAAACCGAGAATATAGAATAAAAAAATCATAACAACAAGTAAAACACTCTGCATAGGCAGGGTGTTTTTCTTTAAAACGCGCGTCACTTTGGTTAGCTTGATATTGAATTTACGATTCTATTATGATAAAATAATCATAATAGGTATTTTATGGGAGGACGTATGCGCTTTTTGGCAACGATAGTTTCATATATTTATATTGCGATAGCGTTTATTTCTTCCCTTTTTTCGTGGGGAAGTGCGGAAATGGTGCCGTTTAGAAACGATTATACCATTCCCGAAAGTATTCCCGAGTATCAAACGATTTCAGTTGAAGAAAAAACCGATTGGACGGCCAAATGGATTTGGGATAAGGAAACTTTGACGGAGAAAAACGTTTGGACCTGCCTAAGTAAAAAGGTTGTTTTGGACAGCGTTCCAAGCGAATTGATAGCTGATATTTCAGCTGACTCCAAGTATTGGCTTTATATAAACGGCAAGAACGTTGTTTTTGAAGGTAGCGTCAAAAGGGGCGATGGCTTTGGCTACTACGATAGCGTTGACGTTGCGCCTTACCTTAACGTGGGCGAAAACTCTATTTGTGCGCTCGTATGGTTTTGGGGTAGCGAAAAGAATTATTCCTATAACAGCAGTGGGCAAGGTGGCTTTATTTTTGAAGCTATAAGCGAAGACCTAAGCGTTATTTCCGATAGCACTTGGAAGGTAAAAAGAAACGATGCCTACGTCGATAGTATTTTTAATCAACCCAACTATCGTTTGCCCGAGTACAGCATCCATTACGATGCACGCAAAGAGCTTGGCGATTGGTTGAGCGCAGGATACGACTCGTCCACGTGGGAAAACGCAACCGAATACGATAGGGGTGGAGAAGGTCCTTACGGCAAGCTATATTCTCGTGGTATACCTATGCTTAAAGATTACGGTCTAAAGGACTACGAAAACTCCAAGGACTACGAAAACTATACCGTAACCAAGCTTGGCGGTGAAAAAATCACAGTAGATATCCCATATAACGCACAATTTACTCCTTACCTTAAGGTGGTGGCGCCTGCCGGAAAGAAGATTAAGATTACA
>JAFTZC010000028.1 GCA_017461065.1 Clostridia bacterium
GTGCGTTAGTTTTTGCATAAACTCACTTCGTTCGAATTATAGCTCACAATGCTCGCATTATAGCCAATAACTTGGCATTTTGCTTGCGCAAAAACCTGGCGAAAGCAAACGCTTTGCGTTTGAGCTTATTATAAACTACGGATTATTTAAAAGTAGAATCCTTGATTTTTCACATAGTTAAAATGAGATACTTAAACCCGCTTGTAACTCTTAAAATGGTACGATTCAAAAAAATCGACGACGAAATATATGAGGTAAAAAAGACTCAAGTAAATATAATGGTTTCAAAAAGCACTCAACGGGTGCTTTTTCCATATTGAAACGTCGTGCATTATATGGTAAAATGAATTTATCTTAACACAAGGTCGTTTAAGTATAATGCGTAAGATTAAGCTTCAAAAAAGGGATGCGATATATTTAAGTATCATTGCCGTTTTGGTGGCGGCGGGGCTTATGCTCGCAGGGGCCGTTATAATGCTGATAGCCTTCCTACTCGTATACAACCTTGGCAAAAAGGAAGTTGCAGAAATAGGCGTAGCTCTTGGTAAGGAAGAGCAAGGAATTGACACCGCATCTCTCATTAATGCAGTTCAAAGCGAAGAATAGTCTTTAGGGTAAAAGTGAATTATGGAAATGGTACTTTTGACGGCGCTTGGCGTCGGTGGTGCAACGGTAATAGGTGCAGGGATAGGCTTCCTATTCAAAAACCTATCACATAAGTTTTCGGATATAGTTCTTTCGTTTGCGGCAGGCGTTATGCTTGCTGCTGCCGTAATGGGGCTCATCATCCCATCGCTTGAATATGGTGGCAAGTTCAAGCTACTTATCACGATAGGGGGCATATTTGCAGGGGCAATATGCCTTAACCTAATTGACAAGCTGGTGCCACACCTCCACAAAATGGTAGGTCCCGATATAGAAGAACACCAAAAGACCAACCTTAGCAAGGTGTTGCTATTCGTTATGGCGATAGGAATACACAATCTCCCCGAAGGAATTGCAGCAGGCGTTGGCTTTGGGTCGGGTGACACCACTCAAGCGCTTATAATAGCAGGGGGGATCGCGCTACAAAATATTCCCGAAGGTATGGTTATAATCGCACCTATGCTAAACGCAGGAGTATCCAAGGGCAAGACCTTCGTTATCGCCCTTCTTACGGGGCTTGTCGAGGTTGTCGGCACGCTGATAGGCTACTTTGCAGTCAGCATTTCAACAGCCGTTCTTCCTTTCGCTCTTGCCTTTGCCGGCGGTACGATGCTTTACGTAATTAGTGACGAGATGATCCCCGAAACGCACGCACACGGAGCCGAAAGGGGCGCAACCTATGCTTTGCTCGTGGGCTTTGCCGTGATGATGATACTCGACGTTTTGCTTGGATAATGCAACAACGACGGAAAGAAAGTTGATACGAAAAGGAGTAGCCAAAGAAGATGGGAGCAAAACAAGAAAGCCAATTACAAACTACGTCGTCTCTTAGGATTATAGAATACGAAGAATAAAAATCAAAAATGCACCCTAATGGGTGCATTAATTTTTATAAGCAAAAGTTAAAATAAAAGGCTCGCTGTCGCGAGCCTAATCGTTGTTATTCAGCAGTGTAGTTATCAAAGTAGCCTTGGATAAATACGATAGGAGTACCCTTGTCGCCTGAACCCGAAGTAAGGTCACAAAGTGAGCCGATAA
>JAFTZC010000029.1 GCA_017461065.1 Clostridia bacterium
GGAGCTTGAAGTACAAGAAAAGCTATATGCCGCACTCGAAGAAGGTCGTCCTGCAAGAAGCGTAAAGCTTACCAAGGAAGAACAAGAAATCGCAGACGCGCTTTACCTACTAACCACTAAAAAAGTCATCTACTGCGCCAATGTCGGCGAAGGCGAAGACACCGACAACGATATGGTAAAAGCAGTTAAGTCACACGCCGAAAAGGAAGGTAGCGAAGTAATAGTCCTATGTGCCCAAGTTGAAAGCGAGCTTGCCGTACTACCCCCCGACGAAAAGGAAATCTTTATGGAAGAACTTGGCGTAACCTGCTCGGGCCTTGACCAACTTATCAAGTCGAGCTATAAGCTACTTGGCCTTATGAGCTTTTTAACCGCAGGCGAAAAGGAAACCCGTGCTTGGACCATCAAAATCGGCTCGAAAGCACCGCAAGCCGCAGGCAAAATCCACAGCGATTTCGAGCGTGGCTTTATCAGAGCGGAAATCGTCGATTACGAAACCCTTATGGAGTGCGGCTCGTTTAACGCCGCAAAGGAAAAGGGCAAGGTTAGAAGTGAAGGCAAGGAGTACGTTATGCAAGAAGGTGACGTCGTACTTTTCCGCTTCAACGTTTAGTTTTATCGCAAATCAAACCAAATTCATCAAAGGAGCTATTAGCTCCTTTTTTGTTGCTCCCATAATAATCCAAATATTTTTTAGATTACCACTTGAAATTCGCGCGCACCTGTTATATAATAGTTACAAGTATACCCACGCGTATGCATATTATGCACGCGTAAGGCAAGGAGATAGATATGGCACAAGCACCGCTAACCACTTCAAAAATGTTTACTGCAAGCTGGACCGAACGCGACGAAGCTGTTCTCGTTGAACTTCTCAAGCGCAAAATCAAAGAGCTCAAGTACGATATGAAAGAGTGTGACTCTCCATACGCTCGTGCAAAACTACGCAGTAAGCGCGAAGAGTACAAAAAGCTACTTGACAAGGTAGAGCGTAGCGATTACGATCCAAACATTCTTGCAGCCGAGCTAAAGACTCATAGCCAATACAACGCAGTTGAACGTAGCAAAAAGGAAAAGAAACTCGGTAGATATGCCGATGCATACGCCGACGTTAACTTTGACTTTGAGTCCTACTTTAACCGCACCCGTTACTTTGGCGCTGCTGCACCTATCATTTCTATCGTACTTATCGTTGCATTCGTTGCAGTAATGCTCCTATCCGTATTTATGAGTCTTGGCGATATTTCCAATATCGAATCCAATCTCCAGCTCGGCGATATGAAAGTAAGCCTTACTTCTATCGGCTACATCAAGCTTGGACCAAACGAAATGGACTTCCAAGTCAACAACGACGGCAACTGGCCGGCAGGTACTTGGGGATATGAAGAACAAGCGTTAGAGCAAGGCGAGCTTTACTACGACGCTCAATACGACACCCCCGAAAAGGTTTATCTCTACAAAGACCTTGGTATGACTGCCATCAACATCACCACTCTTGACGTTATCAAGGCACTATTCCGTACCCCTATGCTTTCGGAAGACCGCATTGATATCATCGAAAATCAAGATAGTATGCAAGGCGTAAGCTGGTATTATATCCGCTTTATGCGTAATAACGCCGAAGATATCGCAATCGAAAAGGGCGAAGACGGCAATTACGACAGCGTTAAGATTATCAAGCACATCGCAACTTACGGCACCATCATCTTCCTTGTAGCAATGCTCCTACTCTGCGTTGTAGAAATCGTACTCAACGTCGGCAGACTATTCAGCTACACTTCAAGAAGATTGCACGTAATACCGCTACTAATTCTTATCTTTGGCATTTTGACCCTTATCTGCCCCGCCTTCTTAGACCTAACCACTATTGAAGACGGCGCTATCGGCGATGCCTTCAACAACTACTTCGTTATGAGCTGGGACGACTTCATTTCCGAAGAAGGCGGCAACGTTGCTTTCAACGTCTTCTTTGCAATTATGCTCGTTATCCCACTCGTTGTAACCCTTATTCCGCTATTCTTCCGTAACCGCGCTACTAAGACCGTTGCATACGTACCAAAGGGCAACAAGAAGCACACCTACGCAGGCCAAGACAAGCCCACCAAGGCAGGTCAACCCGGTGACAAGAAGGCTCTCAAGAGAACCAAGGGTAAAGTTGCAAAGGCAGGCTCAAGAGCTCCTTCAAGCGCAAGAATGCCCGCAAGATAAAAAACACCAATTATATCGCAATTTTCAGAGAATGGAGGCAAAAGCCTTCATTCTCGCATAAATAGTACTATGTTTGAACATCTCAAAAAAGATATTGCAGTCGCCTTGGAAAAGGACCCTGCTGCAAAAAGCAAGATCGAAGTTTTTTTAACCTATAGCGGTGTAAAAGCACTTTTTTACTATCGTATGGCACACGCTTTGCATAAGCGTAAATTTCGCTTGCTTGCAAGGATTCTTTCTCAACACGCCAAACACGTTACCGGTATAGAAATTCACCCCGGTGCAACAATTGGAGAAGGCGTGTTTATCGACCACGGCGCAGGCGTAGTTATCGGCGAAACCACCGAGATTGGCGACAACGTTACTATCTACCAGGGCGTAACCCTTGGCGGTACCGGCAAGGAAACGGGCAAACGTCACCCCACTATCGGCAATAACGTAATGATTTCCGCAGGCGCAAAGGTGCTCGGTCCCGTAGTTATCGGCGACTTTGTAAAAGTAGGTGCAGGCTCGGTCGTTCTCAAAGACGTTCCGCCCCACTCCACTATCGTCGGTGTTCCCGGCAGAATCGTACGCCAATACGGCGAAAAGTACAACGACCTTGACCAAAAGCTCCCCGACCCCATTCTCGAAGAATTTGCACGCCTAAACAATCGCATAATCGCACTTGAAGAAAAGCTGGGCGTTCAGGCTTGCAAGTACTCCATTTCAAACGAAATTAACGAAAATACAACTCCAAAAAAGGATTAAAATATGTTGCGTTTCTATAACACTCTTACAAGACAAAAAGAAGAATTTAAGCCCCTTAACCCTAAGTACGTAACTATGTACTCTTGCGGCCCTACCGTATATAGCTATGCTCATATCGGTAATCTTCGCACCTATATTTTTATGGACCTTATCAGACGCACCCTTAAGCTAAGCGGATACAAGCTAAAGGGCGTTATGAATATCACCGACGTAGGTCACCTTATGGCCGACTCCGACGACGGCGAAGACAAGATGGCTGTTGCTGCAAAAAAGCAAAACAAGACTCCTTGGGAAATCGCTGAGTACTACTCAAAAATTTTCTTTGAAGATCTCCAAAAACTCAACATCGGTAAGCCCGAAATCATCGCAAAGGCTACCGAACACATCGACGATATGATTAAATACGTCCAAAACTTGGAGTCACACGGCTTTAGCTACGAAACCAGCGACGGCATCTATTTTGACATTGCAAAATTCCCAAATTACGGCTGCCTTTCTCGCGCCAATCTTGAAGACCAACTCGCAGGCGCACGCGTCGAAGTAAACGACGAAAAGCGTCATCCTGCTGACTTTGCTCTTTGGAAAAAGGCGGACCCCCTACACATTATGCAATGGCAATCTCCTTGGGGTATGGGTTATCCCGGCTGGCACATTGAATGCTCCGCTATGAGCCAAAAGTATCTTGGCAAGACCTTTGATATCCACTCGGGCGGCGTAGACCATATTCCAATCCACCACGAAAACGAAATTGCTCAAAACGAGGCCATCACCGGCGAAAAGAGCGTTAACTATTGGATTCACGGTGAGTTTATGCTCGTAGATAACGGCAAGATGAGCAAGAGCTTGGGCAACACCTATACTATCGCTCAACTCGAAGAAAAGGGATATAGCCCCTTGGATTTCCGTTTCTTCTGCTTGAACACTCACTATAGAAAGAAGCTCAACTTCACCTTTGACGGCTTGGATGCAGCCAAGGTAAGTCGCGAAAGACTTATGCAAGCACTTGCTCAACACAAGGCTTCCGCAACCCCCACCAACCCCGATACCATCGCAAAATATAAGCAAGATTTCCACGCCGCTATTGAAGACGATATCAATATCCCACTTGCTCTCGGATTATTGTTTACTGCAATCAAGGAGCCAAAGTCAAAGGATATTTACGAACTTGCTCTTTATTTTGACAAGGCACTCGGCCTATCCCTTGACAAGCTACCTGCTCCAAAGGAGGAAACCGTTGACGTTCCCGAAGAAGTTATGGCACTCGTCGAAAAGCGTAAGCAAGCTAAAAAAGACCGTGATTTTGCACTTGCCGACCAAATCAGAGCCGAAATTACCACGCTTGGATACAACGTACTCGACACGAGAGAAGGCGTCAAGGTAACACCCATCAAATAATGATAAAATGCCCTTATTGCAACGTGAGCATTGCAACGCGAACGGAAGAATGCCCACTTTGCCACAAAAACCTAATAGAAGCCGGAGTAAGCAAGGAGGAGATTAAAAAAACTCCCCTTGACTTCCCGCGTAGGGGCAAGCTCCC
>JAFTZC010000030.1 GCA_017461065.1 Clostridia bacterium
AGACTAAAGGTTGGTAGCATTGAGCTTACAAGACCATATTCTATTTCGTCTTCCCCTAAGAACGCGTTGGAAGGCTACTACCAACTCACCGTTAAGAGAGTAGAGGGTGGCCTTGCATCAGAGTATATACTTGATAATTGGGCAGAAGGCACCAAGGTTTCTACTTCTGCTCCACAAGGTACGTTCACTTATGAAAGACTAAGAGACGCCAAGGTCGTAATCGGTGTAGCCGGCGGTAGCGGTATAACTCCATTCCGTTCGCTTGCAAAGGCAATAATCGACGGCGATGAAGACTGCTCGCTAATTCTACTATACGGCAGTCGCACCAAGGAAGATATTTTATTCTTGGACGAGTTCAACGAGCTAATGGCTAAGAGCGACAAGTTTAAGCTTGTAAACGTACTTAGCGCAGGAGAAATGGATGGCGCGGAAAGTGGTTTTATCACAGCCGAGCTCATCAAGAAATACGCACCTACCGGCAATTACTCAATCTTCCTATGCGGACCACAAGCTATGTACAATTTCGTAGATAAGGAAATTGAAACGCTTGGACTACGCAAGAAGTTTATCCGTCACGAGTTGTTCGGTGAATATCGTAATCCCGAAAACGAGAGTGACTATCCACAAGAGGCAGTTGGCAAGACGTTTAAGCTTAAAGTGGTTATGGCAGGTAGTGTTAGGGAAGTGGAGTGCAACGCAAATGAAACTATGCTAAACGCAATGGAGCGTGGTGGCGTTCTTGCTCCTGCAAACTGCAGAAGCGGCGAGTGTGGATGGTGCCATAGTAGATTGGTAAGTGGCGAAGTCTACGTGCCAAAGCGTGGCGACGGCAGAAGACTTGCCGACCTACAATTCGGTTACGTTCATCCTTGTATGACCTTCCCACTAAGCGACGTTGAAATCGACGTTCCACCATTCAAAGCATAAGCTGACGTAAATCAAAAAAATAGAGCAACCACGGCTTTGTGGTTGCTCTTTTGCTTTTTATAATGCCCCAAATTATTTGAATGAGTGAGCAAAGAAGATTTTGTAGGCTTCGCAAAAAGCTTTGTCTTGCATATACCTTTTGCACCCACCCCTACAAATAGTAAAGTAGGGACAAGTTTGGCAATCTTCACTTAAATAGCTCTCACTTCTAAACGAAGTTGCGACTGGGGAAGCAAGAAGTTCTGCGATACTACTCTCGTTTATATTGCCAAGCGCGTAGTCGTCCGTGCAGTAAAAGTCGCACGGGAAAGCAGTGCCGTCACCTTCAAAGGTAAGGCTTTCTTCGCATCTTCCGTTCATACCGCATTGCTCGGCGTGGCCAAGCCTTAGGAGCATAAGATAGTTGTCGAATTGTCTTATGCGAGTGGGTGTTTGAGAATGGAAGTCCCTTGCGTAATAAGCGTAGGTGTCAATCAAAAACTTGGCGTAGTCTTCGCTTGAAAGGATAAAGTCGGGGTTGTCACCAAGGTAGGGGATAAATTGGAGATTTCTAAAACCACGACGAGTAAGGTCGGTGTAAATTTCCTTAGCGCGCAAAGCATTGCCTTTGTGGATTACCGACAGGATGCAAAAGTCTACACCTTCCTTTTTTAGTATGCTTGCACACTCCAAAATACTTGCAAACATTTCTTTGCCGTGGGCAACGCGAGCGTAACAAGCTTTTTTATCTCCATCCAAGCTTAGCCCCACGAGAACGTTATGCTTTTTGAAGAGTTTTGCCCATTGTTTATCGATGAGTAATCCGTTGGTTTGCAGTGATAAGCTTATCTTTGCGCCACTAATGTTTTTTGTGTTTAGCGATTGGAAAAAGTGCTCGAAAAAAGAGTATCCGGCAAGAGTGGGTTCGCCACCTTGGAAAACTATAGAAAGGTGACCACCTTCAACGTAGTCAAGCATTTTGTCAATAAGCGTATCGGCAAGCGAAAGAGAAGTGCAGCCGTAGTCCTTAATTTTACGCGCTTCCACTTCGTCACGATAGAAACAATATTTGCAGCTCGCGTTACATTTTGCGCTTGCAGGCTTTATCATTACGCTTAGATTTTTCATACGACTATTATAGCAAACTTACAAATATTTGTCTACACGGAGATTTACCTATTGAAAAAAGTCGAAGTTATAGTATAATAATCATACGATGATTATTTGATACAGGAGCTTACAATGGATAAAATCATTAAGGTTGCTAATTTGTTTAAGGTGGATGCGCCCGTCGTTACGGCAGAAAAATACGGCTGTGGGCATATCAACGATACCTATAAACTAACCGATGAAAAGGGCAAATTCTATATTCTCCAAAAGATAAATCATAAGGTGTTCCGCAACGTAAAAGGACTAATGGAAAATATAGTCGGCGTAACCGAGCATATCTACAAACAAATGCTATCTAAAGGTATGCCTACCGAAGATTGCTTGCGCGTAATCGAAACTAAAGACGGAGCGTCTTATTACGGCGACGATGAAGTGGGATACTTCCGTATGTATAACTTCGTTTACGGTGGCATTAGTATTGAGAGTAGCCCCACCAAGGAACAATTTGAAGTGTCGGCAATAGGCTTTGGAAGATTTCAAAAAATGCTTGACGGGTATCCGGCCGAGACGATACAAGATTCCATACCCAATTTCCATAATACGGTAAGTCGTTTTGAAAACTTTGAAAAAGCCGTGCAAGAAGACCCCGAAGACCGCCTGTGCCAAGTAATGGAAGAGGTAGATTGGTTTTATAGGAGAAAGAAGTATTGCTCCCAAATTTTAGACCTAATCGAGGAGGGTGAGATACCCCTTAGAGTTACGCATAATGACACTAAACTCAACAACGTTTTGGTTAATATTGAGACTATGACTCCCGTTGCGGTAATCGACCTTGACACCGTTATGAAGGGCTCGATTTTATACGACTTTGGCGACAGCATTAGGAGTGGAACTAACACGGGGGCCGAAGACGAAAAAGACCTCAGCAAAGTAGACTTCTCGCTTGAGCTTTACGAAGCCTACGTCAAGGGATTTTTGTCCGAAGTCAAGGATACGCTCACGCCTACCGAGAGTGAAAATCTTTCCTTTGGCGCAATACTTATGACATACGAGTGTGGCTTAAGATTTTTGACCGACTATCTTGAAGGAGACCATTATTTCAAGGTACATCGCGCAAGACACAATCTCGATAGGTGTCGCACTCAAATCAAGATGGTCGAAAAAATGGAAGAGCATTTTGACGAAATGGACGCTATCGTCAAAAAATATCTTTAATGTAGAGATATTTAGTTGTCTATTTTAGTCACTCGTGCTATAATCTCAAAAGACAATCGTATAACAAGTTATACGAAATCAACCAGTAGAAATAACCCTTAAGGAGAATTGATATGAAAATTTTAGTAACAGGTGGTGCAGGATACATTGCAAGTCACACTAACGTTGCACTCTTAAACGCAGGTTACGACGTAGTAGCAGTCGACAACTTCTCAAACAGCTCTATCGACGCAGTTAAGAGCGTTGAAAAAATAACCGGCAAGCAAATCACTTTCTACGAAGGCGACGTTTGCAACAAGGAAGTTCTTGAAAAGATATTTAGCGAAAACGAAATCTATGCAGTTATCCACTTTGCAGGTTTAAAGGCTGTTGGCGAAAGCTGTGCAAAGCCACTTCTTTACTATCGCAACAATATCGTTAGCACGCTTTCACTTCTTGAAGTCATGGCAAGCCACAACGTTAAGAAGTTGGTATTCAGTTCGTCGGCAACCGTTTACGGTACTCCCGAAAGACTTCCTATCGACGAAGAATGTCATCTTTCAACCACCAACCCTTACGGCGCAACCAAGCTTATGATTGAAAACATTCTCCGTGACGTTTACGCAGCGGACAAAGATTGGAACATTCTTTTGCTCCGTTACTTCAATCCTGTTGGCGCACACGAAAGTGGACTTATCGGCGAAGACCCCAAGGGTATTCCAAACAACTTGATGCCTTACGTTGCAAAAGTTGCTCACGGCATTTTACCATATCTCAACGTGTTCGGTGACGACTACGATACTCCGGACGGCACGGGCGTACGCGACTATATCCACGTTATGGACCTTGCGGAAGGCCACCTTGCTGCACTTGAGAATATCAACAACTACGGCGTTGACGCAATCAACCTTGGCACGGGCGTTGGATACAGCGTACTCGATATGGTCAAGGCATTCGAAAAGGCTTGTGGCCACGAAGTTGCATACAAGATTGCACCAAGACGTGCAGGCGATATCGCAACTTGCTACGCTTGCCCCGATAAAGCAAAGAACGAACTAAAGTGGGAAGCTAAGAGAAATCTTGACGATATGTGTCGTGACCTTTGGAACTTCCAAAAAAATAGATAATAGGAGAGTTTATGTACAACAAGAAGATGCACTACCTTGGTAGCGTGCGTTCCGTAATCAGAGAACTATTTGAGTTTGGCAAAAAGAGAGCACTTGAAGTAGGCGCCGATAAGGTATACGATTTTTCACTTGGTAACCCATCCGTGCCCGCACCCGAGTGTGTGGACGAAGCTATCAAAGAGCTCGTTAACGATATGCCTTCAACGGCACTGCACGGCTATACTTCAGCCCAAGGTGATGCGAACGTTAGAAAGGCTATTGCCGAATATATCAACGAGCGTTTTGGCACCAAGCTAAACGCCGATAGTATTTATATGACGGTAGGCGCGGCAGCATCGCTTTGCATTACACTAAGAGCGCTTAGCGACGGCAAGGACGAGTTCGTAACCGTTGCGCCGTTCTTCCCCGAGTACACCGTTTTTACCGAAGCAACGGGTGCCTCTCTTAAGGTCGTTCCTATGAAGAAGGACGACTTCCAAGTTGACCTCGTTGAGTTCGAAAAGGCTATTACCCCAAGCACCAAAGGTATCATTCTAAACTCTCCAAACAACCCATCTGGCGTTGTTTATACTAAGGAAACCATTATTGGCGTAACCAACATTTTGGATAACAAACAAAAAGAATACGGTCACCCAATTTATTTGATTTCCGATGAACCTTATAGAGAGTTGGTGTATGGTGACGTGGAAGTTCCTTACCTTATGAACTACTACGACAACACCATAGTTTGCTATTCGTACAGCAAGTCGCTTTCACTTCCCGGTGAGCGTATCGGTTACATAGCGCTTAGTGACAAACTCCAAGACGAGCGCGATATTTACGCTTGCGTTTGTGGTGCAGGCAGAGCGCTCGGTTACGTATGTGCACCAAGCCTAATGCAAAGAGTAGTTGAAAAGTGCTTGCGTGCTACTCCTGATATCGGCGAGTACAAAAAGAACCGTGATTTGGTTTACGGCGCTCTAACCGAAATGGGTTATACTTGCATCAATCCCGACGGCGCATTCTATCTATTCGTAAAGGCGCTTGAGGAGGATGCCAACGCTTTCTGTGATAGGGCAAAGGAATTGGGGCTTCTAATCGTTCCCGGCGACACGTTTGGGGCTCCCGGTTTTTGCCGTATTTCTTACTGCGTATCCTACGATATGATTAAGCGCTCGCTCTCTGCATTCAAGGAATTAATGGAGAGCTACAAATAATGTGGTCTATTGTAATCTACGTATTAATAACGCTGTTTGCTACCACCATCGGGGCTATCTCAGGTATGGGTGGCGGCGTTATTATGAAGCCGTCCTTTGACCTTGTCGGCGAGTATAACGCAAGCGAGATTGCTATAGTTACTTCGTGTAGCGTGTTTACGATGTCGCTCGTGTCTGTTGCTCTAAAATTTTTGGGCAAAAAAAAGGCAGGCGAGGAAAAACCCGACTACTTGATTATTCTCTTTATGGCGCTCGGCTCGATTGTCGGTGGGTACGTAGGAAACTTGGTGTTTAGTTTAATAACTCAAAACGCAAGTGACGCAGTCGTAAAAATCACTCAAAACTGCGTGCTCATTACGGTTATGATTTTTATCATAATTTATATGAATATGGCAGAGAAGCCAAAATCTCTCAAACTAAAAAGTAAAATAGTAGCAGTCGTCGCAGGTCTATTCCTTGGCGTAATTTCAAGCTTCCTTGGAATCGGCGGTGGACCGATGAACGTTGCCGTAATTATATTCCTATTTGGATACGGTATGAAGACGGCGTCTATTTGCTCGCTTGCAATCATAATCTTTTCGCAAGCAACCAAGATTATTACGATGACCATTACGGGTGGTTTTGGAATATTCAACGTGCCAATACTTATATTCGTCTTGATAGCAAGCGTGGTGGGAGCGTTTATCGGCAGATTTATTACCAAAAAAGTGTCAGATAAAGGTGCAAAGATATGTTTCCTCTGCGCCCAAATTATAATCGTTGGATTGTGTATTTATAATATCGTTAATTACTCGCTACAAGTTTAGGCGAGAGCACCTTCAACGACAACTGCAATAATAAAGCAAATCCAAAGTGCAACTATGAACGCGCCTTCCGCAGGGAGGGCGAGTTTTGTATATGCGCACTTCCAGCCTTTGTCAACGAAGGTGAACGCTAAGCGCGTAAAGAATACGGTGTTTGAAAAAATCAAACCACCTATAAGTGAATAGAAAGGCTTGCCGAATAGGAAGGCAAGGAGAGCAAGGAATAGTCCTAGAGCAAACGAAATGCCACCGTAATAAACTCTGATTTCGGTGACGCCGGCTTCGTCTTTTGGCTTCATTGAGTATTTTTCAGCGCTCTTTACAGGGTTGAGAACAAACACCACGGCAGTGCCGAAAAAGTAGATACATAGACCAATGGTTGCAATTGTTGCTGCGATATTATTTGAAATAATTTCAAGCATAGTCAACATCCTCTAAATGTGTTATAATAGTGTTGTTGATATTTTACTATGAAAAAATCATATTATCAATCTCAAAATATAAATTATTGCAACAAAAGTAGTTTATCAATCGTTTAAATTATAGAAATTGCAATTCAAAAGGGAAAATGATGGAAAATTATGAGATCGATCGTCTGCTGGTGGAAATATCCAACGGTAGTGTTACTGCATTTGAAGAATTGTATATAAAAACGCGCAAAGGCGTATTCTCATTTATATATACATATCTTCAAAATTACCACGACACCGAGGATGCAATGCAAGCAGTTTATTTAAAGATTAAGCAAAACATACATTCTTATGCTAAAGGAAGCAATGGTAGGGCGTGGCTGTTGCAGATTGCTAAGAATTACGCGTTAGACGAATTGCGTAAGCGAAAGCAACATATTTTTTCAACTATCTATAGTACACACGATCATGCCGTGATAGAGGATGGCAGTATAATGGATATTATGCAAAAAACTTTGGATGTGGATGAGTTGCGTATCGTCACGTTACATGTTTTATGGAAATACAAACACAAAGAAATTGCAAAAATGCTTGATTGTCCGACAGGGACGATAACTTCAAAGTACAAGCGTGCTTTGGACAAAATGAAAAAAGCTATAAAGGAGGTATGGTAATATGAAATCGTGGAAAAAAGAATGGAAGCGTCAACTCGACTCTATCATTCCTGCTCTTGATGATGTAGTAAAGCGTGAGCCTATCCCCCAAAAAGAAGAGTCTGCGTCAACGCAAAGGACGTTTAATTATAAAAATATATGGAAACCTATGGCAGTTTTTGGAGCTGCCGTTGCTGTTATACTCGTATGTATATTTGTTATACCATTGATAGGTGGTACGCTGAGCGACGATAACCCACCAAGTAGCAGCGAGATGATTTTTAACTTGCAAATTAATCCAAGCATTAGCGTTGTTACAGACAAGGACGGCAAGGTGCTAAAAATCGTTGCGCTCAACGACGATGCCGATGTCATCTTATCACAAGAAGGTTATATTGATGCAAATATTGGTCTTAATCTTGAAGATTTCCTAATAACGTACATCGATTGTGCATCTAAGCTGGGATATCTCAATTTGGAAGGAGGCGACGCCGTCAAGCTATCGACTCCGACGGACGGACATGGTGAAAGTTATATGGAGTCCTCAAAACAGTGCTTACAAAAGTTTTTTAAGGAGAATGGAGTGTTTGCTATTGTTTTGACCGAACGGCAGGATGCTACAGAGTTTATTGAACTTTGTGGAGTAGACGCTAACGACGTGGATAGCGCTATCTTGGCTCTTAAAGGTGCTGAGACGAGCTTTGTAAAAAGGTATTCTTCAACACTTAGCGAAGATCAGATGGTAGCATTATATAAAGAAAAGATATCGGCGGACAATATACTCAATTATTTAAAAGCGGACGTTTTGAGTATTATTGATAGGATAGCACAAGAGCCACAAGACCTTTTGGCAATATATGAGTTGAACGGAAGAATTATAGCTAGTGAAGATAATCCCGGCTGGTTGTTAAAGGACTATTGGAGCGTTAAGGATAGTGTAAATGTTTCGGACGAGTTCGATTCGTTACTTGATGAAATGAAAAATTTGCTTGATAGCTATAAAACCAAATACGGCGTACAAATTGAGAGTCAAGTTGATTTGATGTCAGCTATGGAAAAATTTAGTTCTATTTCGATTGCTGAAATTAATCAGCTTCTTGATGATCTCGATAGTGAAAACTTTTTTGAAAGTGCAAAAGCTCTTATTGAGATAGCATCAAGTATGGGGATAGATGTGTCGAGATATGAAGAAGCGCTTGAGGTTCCGTCGTCGATCGAAGCTTATCTGGTGAAGATGAACGCATCTATAAACGCCCAATATCAAAATCGTTTGAATCAATTCAGCTCCATTTACAATCAAAAAAGAGCGCAGATTAGCGACGAAGATTACGATAGATTTATTTTTTCACTTGAACAAGAATATGGTTCATTAGAAGAATATTGGAACTTTATTAAAAACTAATGCAATAAAAAACGATCGTGAATCGTTAAATATATAAAGAAAAATTCTTATGGAGGTAAATTATGAGCAAAAAATTTTTCTCTATCTTTTGCGTATTACTTATGGTGGTAATATTATCATTTTCAGTAGTGGCATGTAACACGGGCGACAGCACCGGTGGTGATGATAACCACAATACCGAAGGTGGCGATAGCAACGGCACTCCTGTATATCAGGTAGGTGAAGCAAGCTCTTACGTAAGTCTTGATATCAACCCCGAAATCTCACTTACCGTTGACGAAAACGACTACGTCGTAAGTGTTTATGGAGAAAACGAAGACGGTCAAGTTCTTCTTTATGAAGAAAGTGGCAACATCGTAGGTAAGGATATCGAAACGGCTATTGACAAAATCGTTTCTCTTGCTGTTGAACTCGGCTATCTTGACGAAAATAACAAGGTAGTAGGCACCACCGTTTCCACCGCTGATGAAGAAGATATGCAAGCTCTTCTAAATAAGGTTAACGGCAAGATTACCGCTACTGCACAAAAGTCTGGCTTGAGCGTAGAAATCGATCCCGAAGGTGCATTCTCAATGCTCCGTGATCTTGAAGAGCTCAAGGCAAAGTATCCCACAAACCAAGCTATCCAATCACTCACCGTATCTAAGTTTAAGCTTGTAAGCACTGCAACTGAAACGGGTGAAATCTCCATCGAAGGCGCTGTTGAGCTTGATGACGAAGAGCTAATCGAAATGATTTCCGAAAAGCACGAGAAGATGGAAGCATACGCTACCGAAGCATTCCAAAAGGCAAAGAGCGAAGCAATGGCAGTTTATGATAAGGTTGCAGGTATGGCAGAAGACGCCGTATACGTAGCATACTATGCAGAAAACGCAATGAGCCACGCAACCACTTGCTATCTTGGTGGCGTATACCAAATGTATGCAAGTACCGCAAGAGGCCTTGACGCTATTGCAGATAGCATTGCTTACGTAGAAAAGTACTCAAGCTACGAGCTAACCGAAGCACAAGTTGAAGGCGTTATGGAAGTACTTGAGATTACCGACAGAACTCTAATCGAAGACTCTGAAAGCAACGTTACCATCGATAGTATCGAAGCATATACTGACAAAATCATAAAGAATATGGGCGAGAGCGCAGACTACGATGCTTACAAAGCAGAAGTTAAATCCACTCTTGAAGGCTTGGAAGCAACTCTAAAGGCAACCGCAAAGACCGAAGCAGACAAGTATATCCCTGCAATCAGAGAGTATATGGCAAGTGTAGAGCCTATGGTAAACGCACTTGATAGTTACAAGACTATGCCCTTTATCGGCACTTCGGTTGAGAGCTATATCAACGACTACCAAGCAATCGTTGCAGAAGTTAACGCGGCACTCGACGGTGTAAATCTTGACGTAGACGCATTACGCGCTTCCGTAGAAGAACTTAAGGAAAAGGCTGAAGACATTCTTGACCTTATTGAAGAAGACCTAAGCGACGAAGAAGAAGCTACTATTGAAGCACGCAAGAAGGCAGCAGTTGATGCTTTGAGCTCTGCAAAACAAGCATTTGAAGATGCACTTGACTCAGCAGCTCAATCAGCAAAGGACCACATCGCAGGCCTTAGAGCACAAAGAGAAGATAACTAATTTTACACACGTAAAGCAAAGAAGGGAAAGCGAAAGCTTTCTCTTTTTTTGCAAAAAACCTATTGACAATTATAAGCGTCGGGTTTATACTCTTTTATATGAAAAAGATGAACTTTAGCGCATTTGGATTTTTTAACTTTTTCGGCTTTAGCAATAGAGTTTAATTTTTGGTGCGGTAGGGTTTATGAATATTATTGATAATTGACCGCACGAAGTGTGGTTTTTTTATTTTATACGGAGGAACTATGAATAAGACTCACATTGAAGACCTAAGAAAGGGAATTGATGCAATCGACGACGAAATCGCAGATCTATACGTCAAGCGTATGGCAATAGCTAAGGAAATCGGCGAGTACAAGGTAGCAAACAAGCTCACCGTTGGTGACGCTAATCGCGAAAGAGCAATCATCAATCGCGTAACCAAGGATATGCCAAACGACATCAAGCTATACGGCAAGCAACTTTACGAAAGTTTGTTTAATACGTCCAAGGCTTATCAAACCCGTTTCGTTGAGGTCAACTCCAAGGTTATCACCGAAGTTAAAGATGCTATCCAAGAGGGCGTACAAGAATTTCCAACTTCTGCTTGCGTAGCTTGCCAAGGCGTAGCAGGCGCATATTCTCAAATTGCAACTGATAGAATGTTCCCCATTGCCGACATAATGTATTTTAAGGATTGGGATGCAGTTTTTAAGGCAGTTGAAAAGGGACTATGTGAGTTTGGCGTTCTTCCAATCGAAAACTCCAACGCAGGTTCGGTTAACGGTGTTTACGACCTAATGCGCAAACATAATTTCTATATCGTAAAGAGCATAAAACTCCGCATCCAACATTACCTTCTCGCAAAAACGGGTACCGAAATTAAGGATATCAAAGAAGTTTACACCCACGAGCAAGCAGTTGCACAATGCTCCGAATTCCTAAAGTCTCTCGGTAACGTAAAAATCACCGTTTGCGATAATACCGCAAAGGCAGCAGAGCTCGTTGCAGACTCTGATAGAACTGATATCGCTTGCATTTGCTCACACGACTGTGCAGGCATTTACGGACTAAGCATCGTTGAGCCAAACGTTCAAAACAACGATAACAACTATACTCGCTTTATCGCAATCGCAAAGAAGCTCAAAGTATACGAGAATGCCGAAAAGATTTCTATTATGGCAAATCTTCCACACGAAGCAGGTAGTCTTAACAAGGTTCTAAATCGTTTTGCATCTCTTGGACTCAATCTTACCAAACTTGAGTCGCGTCCAATGAGCAACACGTCGTTTGAGTTTGCATTCTATTTTGACATCATTGCACGCATCGAGCAACCCGAAGTTCAAAACCTACTTGCAGAGCTTGATAACACTTGCGACAAGTTTGTATTCCTTGGCGCATACGAAGAAATCTAAGCTAATTTAATCAATCGAGCAAAATACGTAGCACACTTCCAAAAAGTGTGCTATTATTTTTATATGGACCTAAAAACCGAACTTAAAAACAAAAAGCTAATCATCTTTGACTTGGATGGCACGCTCATAGATTCGCTTGCAATTTGGAACAAAATTGACGAAAGGGTTGTCGCTACTATCCGTGGCGATGGCAAAACCACGATAGACAATATGCAAGTAGTAAGGAACGAGGCGCTTCGCGTATTTGCGACGAGCCCAAACCCGTACGAGGAATATTGTAGATATCTCAAGGATATGTATAAGTCGCAGTACACAATGGAGGAGATATTTACCTTGCGTTATAGTATTGCCGGCAAGATGCTTGAAGAAGACATTGATTTTAAGCCGTACGCTCCCGAGTTTATCAAAAAGCTAAAGGCTGAGGGCAAAATACTTGCTATTGCAAGCGCTGCGCAAGCCAAAAATATGACGATATATCGCACTAAGAACCAAAATCTTGTTTCAAAGGCAAGGTTTGACGACTATTTTAGCGTTATATATACTCGTAACGACTGCCACGAAATCAAGCCACATCCCGAAGTATTTTTGAAGGTGCTAACCACCCTTGGCATTAGCGCAGAAGACGCCTTTGTTTTTGAAGACTCGCTCGTCGGCGTTGAAGCATCAAAGCGTGCGGGGATTAAGTGTTGCGCCGTATACGATAGGTTTTCGGACCACGAAAGAGACGAGATAAACGCGCTTGCCGACTATACCATTGATTCTTTTGGCGAGCTAATTTAATAAAAACGACTGTAAATCCGTCATTGTGACGGATTTTTTGTTAATATTACGTATTGAACTTATGTTCAGCATATGGTAAAATAAATATATTGGTAAATCTAAATACACGAGGAGAAAAAATGATTACTAAGTTTAGACGCACGAGTAAGTTGTCTAAGAAGTTGGTCAATGAAAAGCTTAACGCCAACAAATTTGACTTAGAGAACCGAAAGCAAAGGAAGGCTTTTCTTGATGCGATAGCCGAAAGACCCAGACTCCTTAACTCTATTGAAGAAGAAAATAGGGACGAGTTTTTGATGCTCGCTATCAAAGAAAACTATCGTTATTTTACCTATTTGGACAAAGAGTTCTACACCGAAGAACTTGCAAGCGAATATCTTTACGCACGTCTTCGCGACGGTAGCAAAGATATGTTCAAAAACAAGCAAAAGAACAATTATCTAAGGGGTATTGCAAACGTTATCGACGGCAACGGCGACGGCTTTTACGATTCATTCGTAGGACAAGTTGGCGACAACTTCAGATACGTCGTTCAAAAGAGCTACGAAAACAAGGTGCTTTTGTCTTTCAACTACGCAACCGTAGACGGCGACGAAGTCTTTTACGTTGACCGCGAGCTTGAAGTCCCCACTTCTTTGAAATCTCACTTCAAGGTATCTTTCCAAATGGTGGATACGCTCAAGTTCCTTGAAAAGATGAACGTTAACGTTGCTCAACTTGGTGTTGAAAAGATTTATAACACTTTCACCGACCTAATTTGCGGCAACTATAAGACCTTCTTGCGCGAGTATATCGATTATAATGACGTTGGTTTCTACGCACTTACTTCAACCACTCCAAAGGTACAAGAGTATATCAAGGCTAAGTTCAAGGATATGTTCAACGAGTACGGCGTAGAGATTACTGAGTTTGTAATCAAGAGTATCAACGTACCAAGAGAACTCGTATACAAGATTGAAGACCAAGCACTCGGCATTCGTTTGATGCGTACCAAGATGGAAGCTGATAATGAATTCTCACAAAACTCTCTTAACAATTACGTTGCAAAGCTCAGAGCTCTCAAGGAATTCCCCGACGTTATTTGCCCCGACTCAACCGAGTTTGAAAAAGACCTTGCTCTTGAAAGAGAGCTTAAGAAGAGTGGCAAATATCCCGAAAAACTCATTGATAGAAACATTGGCCTTGCCAACAAGGAAGAAAGAGTGGATAAGGACGTTCAACAAGTCAAAGACGTATTACCAAAGAGAAGATGGCTCACCCTTGCAAAGGTTGCATATCATACAACTTTCTGGATGCTTGTCATAGTAGCACTTGCAATGTTTGCAGTAGACCCAACGGGTGGCATCACTATGGTAGCACTTGGCGGCGTAATACTCCTATACGGACTAATTGCATTCTTCGCATACGACAAGTTCAAAGCACCTGACCTAATCAAAAAGCAACAAGGGGGTAAGGAATAATGAAGAAAAAGATAAGAATTAGAAAAGCACTTATACTCATTAGCACTATTATTTGCTCCTTAGCACTAATAGTCCCCGGCATCCTAAGATTGCTTGGACAAATCTAACGACAACTCCAAAAACAAGCGACACTTCGGTGTCGCTTTTTTAATTATATATTAAAGGTAAACGCTTTACAAATAGCAATTAATTTGATATTATATATAGGAACTTGGACGATTAACTCAGTTGGTAGAGTGTCTTCTTGACGTGGAGAAAGTCAGCGGTTCGAGTCCGTTATCGTCCACCACCACAATGAAAGCCGAGCACAAAAGTGTTCGGCTTTTTATTTGTGGTCTGTAGACTATAACAGACAGCGCACGCTCTTGCAAATCGAGTTCGATGCACAAGTTTGTGTTAACATATTGTTCTCTATGGCAGTTTAAGTGAAAATGCGGTGGTAAGGGTTCTAAAATATAGTAATAGGTGTGCTAAAGTGATATTTATCAAGTTAATATTGACATTATTAGTGCTATTTGATAAAATGTATCTATGGATAAATTGTTGAGTATAAAACTTAATAGGGTGCTTGCCGTTTTGGTGCTTGCTACTTGTTTGGTGGTGGGCGTGTTGTTGGTGGGTTGCACTGACGAAGGAAAGGACGGGGATAGCACTCCTTGCAGCGCGCATACATTTGAAAGGGTTGAAGACGCCGGCAATCGCGCGCCGACCTACGACGCAGACGGTAGGGAGCTAAGAAAGTGCACACACTGTGACGTTACGGCATATTTCGTTTTGCCCAAGCTCGTTAAGGCTGACGGTACGCTATCGCCTGAGTATATTGCAATTTTGGATAGTTACGTCGTGAGCTATGGCGACACTCTGAGCGTGGTGGCATCAAAGTATTTTACTTCAGGTTGGGCGTTTACGTTAGACGGCGAAACCGAAGTAGGGGAAGCAAGTGAAGTCGGATATGATTTTGCAGTTCGCTTTACGCCAAGCGATAGTACTTACGGCGTAGTCGAAAAGACCGTTAAGCTCGTCGTTAAAAAGGCAGTTTTGACCGAAGCCGATATCAATCTTATAGACCCAATCAATATACCCTCAAGCGTAAATTCCCTTGAAGAAATGCCCCTTGCTCTTAGCGAAAACCAAGAGATAAAAGGCACTATTGCTTGGGTAAGCGGTCAAGAGATACTAAGAAATCAAAGCGCTTATTACAACTACGTTTTCACCCCTGAAGACAGCGACAATTACGAAGTTTTCGTAGGAAAAATTCTACTCAACGGTTAATATCCCCTTTATATATTAATAATTTAACAAAAACGTTTGTATTTGTGCGCGCTCGTGTGATATAATCAAGCGCGTACAAATCTTTTATACGGAGTATAATATGAGAAAAGAAAATTCTACACCTGATTTTGTGGCAATGGAAAAAGCCACGCTAAAGTTCTGGCAAGACGAACAATGCTTCGAAAAGCTCGTTGAAAAGAACAAGAACGGCGAACGTTTCCGTTTCCTTGACGGTCCTATCACCGCTAACAACCCAATGGGTATTCATCACTCTTGGGGCAGAACGATGAAGGATATGTATATCAAGTATAACGCTATGCTTGGTAAGAGCTGTCAATATCAAAACGGATTTGACTCTCAAGGTCTTTGGGTTGAAGTTGAAACCGAAAAGGACCTTGGCATCGAAGTTAAGAGCGATATTACCCGTTACGGCGTAGATAAATTCACCACCAAGTGTATGGATAGAGTTAAGAAGTTTGCCGGCGTTATCACCGAGCAATCCAAGAGACTCGGTCAATGGATGGATTGGGATAACAGCTACTTCACCAACACCGACCTTAACATCACGTCCATTTGGCACTTCCTTAAGGTTTGTAACGAAAAGGGTTGGCTCGTAAAGTCACACCGTCCTATGCCTTGGTGCCCACGTTGCGGAACGTCACTAAGTGACCACGAAATGAGTGGCTCGTATGCAGATATGGAACACCTTTCCATTTACGCAAAACTTCCTATCGTTGGAACTAACGATAAGATTATTCTTTGGACCACCACTCCTTGGACGCTAACTTCCAATTGCGCGCTTGCAGTTAACCCCGAAATCGAATACGTTCGCGTAAAGGTTAAGAGCGACGAAGCTACCCTTATCGTAGGCAAAAACGCTCTTGGTAAGCTCAAGGGCGATATCGTTGAAGTATCCGACCCATTCAAGGGCGCAGAGCTTATCGGCAAGGAATATAAGACTTGCTTTGAAGACTTTGAATGTCAACAATTCACCCACGTTATCGTTCCGTGGGAAGACGTTGACGCTACCGAAGGTACCGGCGTAGTTCACATTGCTCCCGGTTGCGGTGCAGAAGACTTTGAGCTCGGCAAAAAGCTCGGTATCCCCACCATTTGCCCCATCGACGACGAAGGCGTTATTACCGAAGGCTTTGGCCAATTTAGCGGTATGAAGACCACCGATCTCGTAGACGACGTTGTAAAGGCTCTTGAAGCTCAAGGCAAGCTATATAAGACTGAACTTTACACTCACAGCTATCCTAAGTGCTGGAGATGTAAGACTCCCGTCGTATTCAAGCTCGTTGACGAGTGGAGTATCCGTACCGACGAAATCAAGCCTTTGATGATCGAAGCTGCTAAAACCGTAAAATGGGAACCCGAATTTGCAGGAAAGCGTATGCTTGACTGGCTAAACAATATGGGTGACTGGAATATCAGCCGTAAGAGATTCTACGGACTACCTTTGCCCTTCTACGTCTGTAAGAAGTGCGGACACGTAACCGTAATCGGCTCTAAGGAAGAACTTATCGAGCGCAGTGAACACGGCAATATCGACAACGTTCCACATCTCCATAAGCCCTATATCGACGAAGTTAAAATCCACTGTGAGCACTGTGGTGAGTTGGTTGAAAGAGTGCCCGAAGTTGGCGACTGCTGGCTTGACGCAGGTATCACTCCATTCTCCACCAAGAAGTACTTTAGCGATAAGGAATACTTCAACAACAACTTCCCAAGCGACCTCGTAATCGAAATGAAGGAGCAAATCAGACTTTGGTTCTACTCACTTCTCTTTATGAGCGTAACGCTAACCGGCAAAGCTCCGTATAAGCAAGTCGTTGCTCACTCATCCGTTATCAAGGAAGACGGTGGCAAGTTCAGTAAGACCGGCTATATGATTCGCTTTGACGAAGCTGCTGAAAAGATGGGCGCAGATACCATTCGTTATATGTTTATGGCAAATCCCATTGCATCCGACGTTCGTTTTGGTTACAACCTTGCAGACGAAGCAAGAAGAAAGATGCTCGGCTTCTGGAATATCTACGTATTCTTCAATCTATACGCAGCAATCGATAACCCCGACATTGCTTCACACAAGATTGATTACGCAACCCTAACTCACAGCGATAAGTGGCTACTAAATCGTACCAACGCTTTCATTAAGTTCGCTAAGAACTCAATGGATACTTTCCGCCACGCAGCTCTCGTAAAGGAATTTGAAGCATACGTTGACGACGTATCCAACTGGTATATCCGTATCAACCGTAAGCGCTTCTGGAAGTCCACCGACGAAGTTGACCAAATGAACGCATATTGGTGTTTGTACCAAGCTATCAAGGCAACCCTTGGTATAATGGCTCCAATCACCCCCTTCATTACCGATTACATCTATCAAAACACCGTTAGAGAAATTGAAAAGGATGCTCCAATCAGCGTTCACCTAACCGATTATCCAACTCCTTTGGATATCCCCGAAGAAGAAAATATTCTCACCGAAACCACCATCGCGCGTGACGTTATCGCAACTGCTCAAAGAATGCGTAACGAAGCTCAAATCAAGGTTAAGCAACCCTTATCACGTCTATTCGTTACCGCAAGTGACGATGACGTAAACGCAGCTAAGGCTCTTGTAAACACCATCAAGGACGAGCTAAACGTTAAGGAAATCGTATTTAGCGCCGATAGCTCGGTATACAACGACGTATACTACACCGTAAACTTCCGTGTTGCAGGTGCTGCTCTCAAGGGCGAAGCTCAAAAGCTAAAGAAGCTCGTTGACTCCCTTGACCAAGAAGGCTACAACGCACTTGATAAGATGGTTAAGGCTG
Organism: Clostridia bacterium; assembly: GCA_017461065.1. GTDB lineage: Bacteria > Bacillota > Clostridia > Christensenellales > DTU072 > Stercoripulliclostridium_A. Next base: position 18,164 of record JAFTZC010000030.1, read on the forward strand.
ACTCCGTAAACATTGGTGACTTCGTAGACCTAAAGGGCAATTTGTTCGATAGCCACAACCGTCCAAAGAAAGGCTTTATCGTAACCACCGAAAACGGCAGAACGCTTGCACTTGATACCACTCTTGACGACGAACTAATCGCAGAAGGTATCGTAAGAGAGCTAGTACGTCAAATCCAAGTTATGAGAAAGGAAGCCGGTTTTGCAGTTGAGCAAAGAATCGTTTGCGAAATCAACACCGACAGCCAAGTAGCAAAGGATGCTATCGCAAAGTTTGAATCTAAGATTGCAACCGACATTTTGGCAACGGCAATCACCAAGGTTGAAAACGCCGAAGCTGAAAAGGTAATCACCGTTCAAGATAACGAGATTTCCGTAAAACTTGCAAGATAACGATAATCAACTAAAACGAAAGGAGTGAGCAATCACTCCTTTTTTTGTGGTTAAAAAATCAAAGTTTGGCAATAATCAAGCTATGAGAAACCCAAATAATATTGATAAAGAAGTAACTATTAAAAAACTAAATAATATGAAAGGAACTCCTTTAATACTAAAAGTAAACAGGGGTAGAAACAAGATTGAAACCTACGAAGGCGAAATAGAAAATACCTATCCCAACGTCTTTACGATTAGGCTGACCGACGGCGGGGTAGGCACCTTTTCATACGCCGACATTGCGTCTAACAGCATATCATTTTTGAGAAGACGAGTTTAATTTGTCATATCGGTCAAGCTCCGTGCATAGCATTATGTAGAAACACAAGGGGGTTACCGAATGTATATTAAATGTGACAAGCTACAAAACATCACGCCCTGCCAATTCTATGAGAGCAGGGAGCTTTATCTTGACGGAGCTACTAAAATTCTTTCACTTAGTGCCGAAGCACGTACGCTTGAGAGTGACGTGCTATCTAACGAGATTAAAGTAAAGTATTTGCTTACTATCAAAGCTATCTACCAAACCGAAGATGGTATAGTCGACGTTAAGGAAGATAGTGTGGAGCTATCAAACTCTATTCGCGGCGGAGCGAACGTGCAAGGAGAAGTGCTAATCGATACCGAAGTAATTGGCATAGAGCACCACGGCACGAGTAAAGTTAAGGTGAGGGTTATGCTTGAACAAAAGGGCGTAGCGGTCGTAAGGGAAGGCTTTTTAGCGCAAGACGACGATGAACTTGTGCTTAAAAAACACAGCCTAAAAGCCAACGCAATTACATCGCTCGTGAGCGTTGAAAGCTTGATAACCAACACTGTTTCAAGCAATAAAAAACTTGGTAAAATTCTAACGAGCTGTGCCAATATTACCATTAAAAATGTATCTCAAGCTACCGATTTATGTGAAATAAATGGTGAAGTTACTGTTTATATAAATCATCTGAACGCAGGTGAAATCAGCGGTGAAATCTTCACTTTCCCCTTCAACTTAGAATCTGCTCAAGAAGGAGTAAGTGAAAACTCTCAAATCGACGTACTCGTCAAGCCACTTAGCTTGTCGTTTACAACCACCGAAACCGACGACGGTACCGACGTTGAAGTCGAACTTCTCGCATCCGTAAGTGGTTATTATATCGACTCGGAAGAAGTAGAATATCCTGTTGATGCGTATAGTAAAACCAAAGAACTTGCACTCAAAAAGTCGGACGTCGTAATTTGTGATGAAGCTTGTAACGTGCGAACGGAAGAAAGATTTTCGGAAGTGGTACCCTTTGAAAATATTACTAACGCCGAAGAAATCTTTTGTATTGGTGCGCCGTGGGTTGGCGCAAGCAACGTTAGCCTTTCGCCAAACGCCATCGTGCAAGGTATCGTCTGCACCGAGATGGTTTTGAAGCTCGGTGACGGCGAGTGCGACAGGGTGATTGCCGAAGTACCTTTTTCAATTGCTCTACGAGATAAAGTGGAATGTACGGGTGCGCTGGCCCTAAACGTCAAGGTCGTTTCTTTAAGCGCTCGTTTGCGTTACGGCTCTGCGGTGGAAATTAGCGGTGTGCTGCAAATCTCGTTGAAAGGTCAAACCGAAAGGGTAGTTTCCTATCTCGAAAGTGTGGACGAGCTGGGAGAAAGGCTCAAAAACGATTCCGTTATCAGCGTGTATTTGGTTGGTGAGGGAGAGAGCCTATTTGATTGCGCCAAGGCGTTGCGCAGTGACGAAGACGAACTACTTGCGCTCAATCCCGACTTGACCTTACCACTAAAAGCCGGTGACAAAGTGCTACTGTATCACCCCCTATAATATCTCACAAAAATACGTCTTAATCGGTTTTCCCAAAGTTTCGGCGGTGCTATCCGCCGAAATTTTTACTTTTTTTGAGCTTTTGGTATTGATTTACTTTTATATATATTATATAATAAATACAATGGAAAAATCGGTCGCGTTAAATGGATATGCAAAAGTTAACCTTTCGCTTGGTATAAGCGGTGTCGAAAACGGATTTCATATGCTTGATTCCGTGATGACGACGGTTGACCTTTACGACGAAGTGACTATGTCGCTAAGGGATGACGACCAAGTAACCGTAACCTATTTAACGGGAGAAAGCTTTGCTTGCGATAACGCTCTTAAGACGGCAAAGGCGCTAAAGGAGCACTACGCTCTACCCGGAGTTGATATCAAGATATCAAAGCACGTGCCGCAAGGCATCGGCGTAGGTGGGTCGGCAGTAGATAGCGCAGCGATAGCCCGCGGCTACGAGATGCTTTTGGGCAAGCAGTTTAACGACGATTTTTTGGTGACTCTCGGCGGAGACGTACCCTTCCTAAAGCGTAGGGGGAGCGCCGTGGTAACGGGTAGGGGGGAAGGAGTAACCCCCATAATGCAAAAGGCTTTGCATATAGCCCTTGCCTATGGCACAAAATCCATCAGCACTCGCGACGTATTTGCTCTTTACGACGCTCGCGGTGGCGAAAACGGCACTTCAAAGCAGTTTTTGTCGGACGGAATCCCGTTTAACGCCTTAGAAAAGAGCGCAATCGAGATTGAGCCAAGCATATTGGAAAGTAAAAATCTACTATTCCAAGCCGGTTTCGACAAAGTCGTTATGACCGGTGCCGGCTCTGCGTTTATCGCTTTTGAAAGCGACAAAGAATTATTTGAAAGTAAACTAAAGCAAGCAGAAATGCTTGCCGAGTCAACGGATATCAAGCTCAAAAAACTCACACTTATCAAGGAATAGCTATGAAAAGACCTACCGACTATCCAATCTATCTATTCAACGAAGGGACTAATAGTGAAGCCTACAAATTTATGCGCCCGTCTTACGTTGTCAAAAACAAAAAGAAGTGCTGGCGCTTCCGTGTATGGGCACCAAACGCAAGGAGTGTGTCCGTCGTGGGAGACTTCAATAAGTGGGATAGGAGCGTTAACCCAATGGAGCCCATCGGTGGCGGCGTTTGGGAGTGTCATATTAGGGGGCTCAAAAAATACGACGTATATAAATTCAGCGTTGAGTGGCAATGCGGTAAAATAGTTTTGAAGGCAGACCCGTATGCAATGCACACGGAAACGCCCCCTTCAAACGCAAGCAAGCTATATGATATAAGCGGTTACGATTGGGGCGACAAGGAGTGGAAGGATTCCACCCGTGGCACCGATTTAGCCAAGGCACCAATAAATATTTACGAGCTACACTTCGGTTCGTGGAAGCGTCACGACAACGGCAACTACCTAACGTACCGCGATATGGCCGACCATCTTATCCCTTATATCAAAGAGATGGGCTATACGCACGTTGAGTTTTTGCCACTCACCGAGCACCCACTCGAAATGAGCTGGGGATATCAAGTAACCGGTTTGTTTGCACCCACTTCGCGCTTTGGCACGCCCCACGATTTTATGTATCTCGTGGACAAGCTACACCAAGCCGGTATAGGCGTTATTTTGGACCTGGTACTCTCGCATTTCCCAAAAGACGAATACGGTCTATATAACTTCGATGGTGTACCCGAATACGAATATTCGGATTCCCTAAAGTCCGAGCACAAGGGTTGGGGAACTATGGTTTTCGATTACGGAAAGGGTGCCGTGCGCTCATTCTTGACGTCGGTTGCGTGTTTCTGGGTAGAAAACTATCACGTAGACGGCTTGCGTCTTGACGCCGTTGCAAGTATGCTTTATCTCGACTATTGTAGGGAAGAGGGCGAATGGCGTCCAAACGTATTTGGCGGCAATTATAATCTTGAAGCCATTGACTTTATAAAGCACCTTAATAAAACGGTATTAACCAAGTATCCCGGCACTATGATGATAGCTGAGGAGTCGACGTCCTTCCCGATGATAACTATGCCACCGGCCCTTGGTGGACTTGGCTTCCACTTCAAGTGGAATATGGGTTGGATGAACGATATGCTTGCATATGTTAAGGTCGACCCCTTCTTCCGCAAGGGCTCGCACAACAAGTTGACGTTTGGTATTGCTTACGCATATAAAGAAAACTATATACTGCCGTTTAGCCACGACGAAGTAGTACACGGCAAGTGCTCGATGGTATCAAAGATGCACGGTTCTTATCAAGATAAGTTCCGCGCGCTCAAGGCCTTATACGCATTCCAATACGCTCATCCCGGCAAGAAGCTCAACTTTATGGGCAACGAGATTGCACAATTTATCGAGTGGAATTATCTCCGCCCCATAGATTGGTTCTTGCTTGATTACGACACGCATAGAGATATGCAAGCTTACGTCAAAAAGCTCAACCACGTTTACCTTGAGTATCCTTGCTTCTACGAGCTTGACAACACCTACGACGGATTCAAATGGTTGGTCGTAGACGATGCCGTACAAAACGTAGTTGCGTTCTACCGTGAAGACTCGAAGGGTGATAGGGTTGTTGCAATAATCAACTTCTGTGACGTTACGCGTGAGGTTTATCCCTTTGGCGTACCCGACAAGGGCAAATACCAAGTAATTATGGATACCAACGACGTAGAGTTGAAGGCAAACGCCGTTTACGAAACCGAAGATATCCCTATGCACGGACAAAATCAATCAATAAAAATCAAGCTTGAGGGTAACTCGGCGTTATATTTAAAATTAATCAAGGAGGAATAAAGATGCAAGTCAAAAAAGAATGTGTTGCTATGTTGCTTGCAGGTGGTCAAGGCACACGCCTTGGCGCTCTTACTCGCAAGGTCGCTAAACCTGCGGTACCTTTTGGAGGAAAGTATAGGATAATCGACTTTACCTTGTCCAATACTATCAACTCCGATATCGATACCATTGGTGTCCTTACGCAATATCAACCTTTTGACCTTAACCAATATATTGGCAACGGCCAACCTTGGGACCTTGACAGATTGGAAGGCGGTGCTTTCGTTTTGCCCCCATACCAAAAGGCAAAGAGCGGTGAGTGGTACAAGGGTACTGCAAACGCAATCTATCAAAACATCGATTTCGTAGACCGTTATTCAGCTGACTATGTTCTTATCCTTTCCGGTGACCATATTTACAAGATGGACTATAACAAGATGCTACAATACCACATCGCTAAGGGTGCCGATTGTACCATCGCAGTTCAAAACGTTCCAATCGAAGAAGCATCGAGATTCGGTATTATGAATACCGACGCTGACGACAGGATTTTTGAGTTTGAAGAAAAACCCAAGCAACCCAAGTCAACCAAGGCAAGTATGGGTATTTATATCTTCACTTGGGCAAAGCTCAAAAAGTACCTTATCGAAGACGAAGCTAACAAGAATTCTCACAACGACTTCGGCAAAAACATCATACCTAATATGCTAAACGATGGTGAAAAGATGTACACCTACGATTTCAAGGGTTATTGGAAGGACGTAGGCACCATTTCTTCACTATGGGAAGCAAATATGGATATTTTGGACGTATCGAGCGGCATCAACCTAAGCGACGCAGATTGGAAGATTTACGCTCGTAACACCGCAGAGCCACCACACTTTGTGAGTGCAGGCGCCAAGATAAGCAACTCGGTAGTTTCCGAAGGTTGCGTAGTTGAAGGCACCATTATCAACTCCATTATCTCACGTGGCGCAAAAATCAAAAAGGGCGCTATCGTACAAGATAGTATCGTAATGCCTAACGCTATCGTGGGTGAAGGCGCAACCGTAAACCACTCAATCGTTGGCTGGAATGCTAATATCGAAGGTGGCGCTAAGGTTGGCGAATATCAAGAAAAGGCTATCGCCGGCGAATGGCAAATTGCCGTTGTCGGTCCAAACGTAAACGTAAAAGCAGGCGACGTCGTAAAAGCAGGCGCTATGTTAGAGGAGGATAACTAATATGAATAAAAAGATGTTAGCAATACTTTTTGCAAGTGGCAACGAATCTAAACTCAACGAGCTTACTTTGCATCGCACCACCGCTTCTCTACCCTTTGCAGGCAGATATAGACTTATCGACTTTGCACTCTCCAGCCTTGTAAACTCCGGTATTACCCGTATTGGAATTATTACTCGTAATAATTACTCGTCACTAATGGACCACATTCGTATGGGGCGTGATTGGGACCTTAACCGTAAAAACAGCGGTATAGCAGTTTTCCCACCCTTTGGCCTAAACACTTCGAGAGACGTTTACAAGGGCAAGATTGAAGCTCTTTACACAGTGCTCGACTATATGGAAAGAGCTCCTGAAGATTACGTATGCGTATCAAACTGCAATATCGCATCAAACATTGACTTGGAAGGTATTCTTGAAGAGCATATCGCAAGAGGTGCAGACGTAACTATGCTTTGTCACAAGGCAAACGTTACCAGCTCAAAGCGCGTTATCATCACAAAGAACGAGAGTGACCTTGTAACCGACCTTTGCCAAGTGGAAATTCCTTCAAGCGAAGAAAAGCTCGTATCCCTAAATATTTACGTAATGCGCAAAGCTCTACTCACCAGCTGGATTGAGCAAGCTTACGCTCGCGGATACGTTGATTTCGAAAAGGATATTCTCTTCCGTGAAGTTGAAAACGGCAGGATTTACGCTAAGGAAATCACTTCATACGCAGCTATCGTCGACGACGTAAAGACTTACTACAACGAGTCGATGAAGGTTTTGAACGAAGAAGTCAGAACTCAACTTTTCGAAACGGGCAGAAAGGTCTACACCAAAGTTAAAGACTCAGTTCCCACCATTTACGGCGAAAAGGCAAACGTATCGGGCAGCCTTATTGCAGACGGTTGCGTAATCAACGGTACCGTTGAAAACTCCATTCTCTTCCGTGACGTAAGAATAGAGGAGGGCGCAGTAGTTAAAAACTCCATTATTATGGAGCACGGCGTAGTTATGAAAGACGGTCAAATTTCCTACGCTATTACCGATAAGAGCGTTGTTATTGGCGCCGGTCGTCAAATTTCAGGCTCGGAAGATTACCCAATCGTAATCGTAAAGAACAAGAAAGTTTAATGATTTTTAGTGGGAAGTCGCCCACTTGTGGCGACTTCCTAAAATAAAACCTCGGGAGGTTTATTATGAAAGTTTTATTTGCAACAGCCGAAGCCGCTCCTTTTATTAGGACGGGTGGACTTGGTGACGTAGCAGGGGCTCTCCCCAAAGCACTAAAGGAAAACAAAGTAGAGTGTGCAGTCATCCTACCACTATACGCCGATATGAAAGCTGAGTTTAGAAACAGCCTTCAATTCGTGGGCTCAACCACCGTTGCACTAAGTTGGCGTAACCAGTACGCCGGCGTATTCAAGAGCGCGGTTGACGGAGTAGAATACTTCTTCATCGACAACGAATATTACTTCAAGCGCAAAGGCCTATACGGACACTTTGACGACGGCGAAAGATTTGCCTTCTTCTCAAAGGCAATTCTCGAAGTGCTACCACTCATCGGCCACTTCCCCGACGTGCTCCACGTCAACGATTGGCAAACCGCACTTGTACCGCTTTTCCTTGATTGCTTCTACAGAGAAGTAGCTGAGTACAAGAACATCAAGACCGTACTTGCCATCCACAATATCGAGTTCCAAGGCTGTATGGATAAGAGCGTTATCGGTGATATTTTCGGCATTCCAGAGTCCCATAGCGCGATTGCAGAGTACCGCAACGACGCAAATATGCTCAAAGCAGGTATCGAAGCAAGCAACAAGGTCGTAACCGTTTCTCCCACCTATTCGGTAGAGATTTTGGATAAGTTTTATAGCTACGGCTTGGATAACATCTTGGAAGCACGCAAGTATAAACTATCCGGCATAGTCAACGGTATCGACGTTAACTTATACAATCCTAAGAGCGACAAAGCTCTATTTAAGAATTACGACTATCGTAACTATGGACAAAAGAAAGAAAACAAGCACGGACTCCAAGCTCTGCTCGGCTTGCCCGTTTGCGACAAGCCCCTAATCGGTATGGTAGGTCGTCTTACCACTCAAAAGGGCATTGACTTAGTGCTTGCAGTTATACACGAAATCTTGGAAAAGGACGTTCAACTCGTCGTACTCGGTACGGGAGACTGGAAGTTTGAAAACGCCCTTCAAGAAGTCGCAAAGCAATATCCTACCAAGCTCGCAACCGCTATTTACTTCTCAGGCGATATCGCATCTAAGATTTACGGCGCAAGCGACTTATTCCTAATGCCTTCGAAGTTTGAGCCTTGCGGTCTATCACAAATGATAGCTATGCGCTATGGCTCCATTCCAATCGTCAGAGAGACGGGCGGTCTAAAAGATACCGTTATCCCCTTTGACCCCGTTGAAGGCACCGGCGTAGGATTCACTTTCAAGAGCTACAACGCTCACGATATGTTAGATGCAATTAACCGTTCACTTGCTTGCTATGGCGATAGCAAGTTGTGGCGTAATGGTGTCGTAAAGAACGCAATGAAGCAAGATTTCAGCTGGAAGAAGTCTGCTAAAGAATACATTGAACTTTACGAATCACTTTAATATTTTTACGTAGCAAAACAGGAGGCTAAATGACAAACTTAAGTAAAACACAGCTAAAAGAACTCCTTGAACTTAAGCTCGCCAAAAATTTTGGCATTAGGTACGAGGATGCTTCCGAAACGACTATGTTCAGAGCTTTGAGCTTGGTTACCAAAGACCTACTCACTCAAAAGCGTGTTGAATACAAAACCAAAGTTAGAAACGAAGGCTACAAGCAAGTTTATTATATGTCAATGGAATTCTTGCTTGGTAGATCGCTTCGCAATCACCTTTACAATATGGGTATTCTTGATACTGCAACCGAAGTCGTTTCTGATTTGGGATTCGATATCAACAAGGTTATGGCAGTAGAACCAGATGCCGGTCTTGGTAACGGCGGTCTTGGTAGACTTGCCGCTGCTTATATGGATTCACTCACCGCACTCGGCTATCCGGCAGGCGGATTCTCTATCCGTTACGACTATGGTATTTTCGAGCAAAAGATAGTGGACGGCTGGCAAATGGAAATGCCCGACAAATGGCTTGATCAAGGCGACGTTTGGTTCAATAAGAGAAGCGAAGTCTTTGAAGTTAAGTTCGGCGGACACATCGATGAAAGATGGGAAAACGGCAGACTTATCTGTGAGCAAAAGGACCATACCACCATTCTCGCAGTGCCATACGATATGAATATTTCGGGTTACGGCTCGGATGCAGTAAACGTTCTCCGTTTGTGGAGCGCAAAAGCACCCGTTGAACTCGATATGCAAATGTTCTCTCGTGGTGAATACGTAAAGGCTATTGAAGCAAAAGCTATGGCAGAAGCTATCAGTAAAGTTCTTTATCCTGCAGATAACCACATTGAAGGTAAGTCTCTTAGACTTAAACAACAATACTTCTTCGTATCGGCATCTATCCAATCGATTATCAAGAAGCATTTGATAAGCAATCCCGACCTATCAAATCTTGCAGAAAAGGTTGCAATCCATATCAACGATACGCACCCCACTTTATGTATTCCCGAACTTATGAGAATACTCCTTGACGACTACGGATACTCTTGGGACGATGCGTGGGGAATGGTTAAAGAAATCATTAGCTACACTAACCACACCGTTATGCAAGAAGCTCTTGAAAAATGGCCCCAAAGCCTATTTATGAGCCTGCTACCAAGAATTTACCAAATCATCAAGGAAATCAACCAACGTTACTGCGCTGACCTTTGGAACATCTTCCCTGGAGATTGGAACAGAATTGCAAACAATGCGATACTAAGCGACTTCGAAATCCGTATGGCAAACCTTTGCTTGGTTGCATCCCACACCGTTAACGGCGTATCGCAACTCCACAGCGACATTCTAAAGAACGACGTATTCTCCGACTACTACAAGGTAGCTCCCGAGAAGTTCACCAACGTAACCAACGGTATCACCCATAGAAGATGGCTTGCAGAAGCAAACCCAATGCTAACTGCATATCTCAAAGAGCTTATCGGCGATAAGTTCCTAAAAGATGCAAGCGAGCTTGAAAAGCTTATGCAATATCAAGGCAACACCCAAGTTCTTGATAGATGGGCTGAAATCAAACTCAAAAACAAGGAACGTCTTGCAGAGTATATCAAGAAATCCAACAACGTAATCCTTGACCCAACTTCAATCTTCGACGTTCAAGTTAAGAGACTACACGAGTACAAACGTCAACTTTTGAACGCTCTACAAATCCTTAACCTATATAACCGTCTCAAGGAAAATCCCGACCTTGATATTCAACCAAGAACCTTTATCTTTGGTGCTAAGGCAGCAAGTAGCTACTATGTAGCTAAGCTAATCATTCGCCTTATCTATATGATTGGCGAAGTCGTCAACAACGATAAGTCTATCAAGGGAAAACTCAAGGTTGTATTCCTTGAAAACTATCGCGTTTCACTTGCAGAACTCATTATGCCTGCGGCTGAAATCAGTGAACAAATCTCTACTGCCGGTAAGGAAGCAAGTGGTACGGGCAATATGAAGTTTATGATTAACGGTGCCGTAACCCTTGGTACTATGGACGGTGCTAACGTCGAAATCCACGAAAGAGTAGGGGACGAAAACATCTTCATCTTCGGTCTACTCACCGAAGAAGTCGAAAAGCTACGTGCTCACTACAACCCAACCGAGTACTACTCAAAGGATATGCGCATCAAGCAAATCATCGACCAACTCAGAGTTGGTATCGGTGGCGTATGCTTCAGCGAGCTTGCCGATAATCTCACCAACGCTCGTGGCGGCGCAGACCCATATATGGTACTTGCCGATTTCGGCTCGTACGTAGATGCTCAAGCAAGAGTAGATAGCACTTATAAAGACAAGTATCGCTTCCAAAAGATGAGCTTGGTCAACACTGCAAAGGCAGGATTCTTTGCCGCTGACCGTAGCGTTGAAGAATACGCACAACGCATTTGGGGACTCAAGAGCGTAAAATAAAGAAGCCCAAAACAATTAATTGATGCTTAAGTTTAACTCCAGAAATATCACCTATAAAAAGCCCTTTGGTGCAGTAGCCACTCACCAAAGGGTGTGTATTTTATTCCCCGTCCACAAGTCCATTGGGGCAAAGGGCGTGGGCTTTTGCGTGCGTGGAGAAAAGCTTAAGAAGTTTGATTTGCATTTTGCAGGAAGCACGGACGATTACGATAACTACAAGATAGAGTTCATACTAACCGCTCCCGGCATATATTATTATCGCTTTGAAATCCATACTGAAAAGGGTATTTTGTTCGTTGGCAGAGATGCTGAATGTAAGGCTATAATAGGGGATTGGCTTCCCGAGTGGCAACTCACTTGCTACGATAACGAGTACGCCACTCCGGATTGGCTAAAGGGCGGTGTGATTTACCATATTTTCCCAGATAGATTTAATCGCAAGGAAGACGGCGTACGCCCCGTAAAAGGCCCGTTCAAAAAATGGCATGAGCCGCTTACCATAGTTGACCCTGACAGAGTATATCGTGCAAACGATTTCTACGGAGGCAACGCACTCGGCGTCGTCGAAAAGCTACCTTACCTAAAAGAGCTTGGCGTAACTTGCATATATTTCTCGCCCGTGTTTGAATCCTACTCCAACCATCGCTACGATACGGCGGATTATACCAAAATAGATAGGTTGTTTGGCAGTGAGCAAGATTTTAAAACGCTTATAGACAAGGCAAAAGAGCAAGGAATCAGTATAATTTTAGACGGCGTATTTAATCATACGGGAGCCGACTCAATTTACTTTAACAAGTTCGACACTTATCCCGACAAGGGCGCATATCAATCAAAAGATAGCAAATATCATAGCTGGTTTACTTTTAGCGACTTCCCCGACGAATACGATTGCTGGTGGGGTTGCACGGTGGTTCCTACGGTATCAAGGCAAGCCGAAGGCTTCCAAGAATTTATTGCGGGCGAAGGTGGCGTAATAGACAAATGGACCCGACTTGGCGTAAGAGGGTGGAGACTCGACGTCGTAGACGAGCTAAGCACTCCTTTCGTTAGAAAAATCAGAGAAGCGGCAAAGCGCGTTAGCCCCGAAACCGTCGTAATCGGTGAAGTGTGGGAAGACGCATCTACTAAGGAAAGCTACGGTGAAAAACGCACCTATTTCCTTGGTAAAGAGCTTGACGGCGTAATGAATTATCC
>JAFTZC010000031.1 GCA_017461065.1 Clostridia bacterium
AAAGGGTTACGCCGACTATATTTTGGAAGTAGAAAAGGACGGCGGTCATAGCTCTGCTCCCGATAGGCGCACTTCCGTGGGCTTGTTAAGCGAAGCTTTATATAAGGTAGAAAAGCACAAGAGAAAACCCTATTGGACCAAACCTACCAAAGATATGTTCAAGGCACTTGCCCCACATATGAACTTTGGCTTCAAGCTCGCCCTTGTAAACAGAGATATCCTATCCCCCATTCTCAAAGCCGTGCTTTGCCTTGTAAGCCCATTCACCAACGGATTGATGCGTACTACCCTTGCACCCACTCAAACCAAGGGCGCACACACACCAAACACACTTGCTCCACAGGCAATCGGCACGGTAAACAGCCGCATAAATACGGGCGAAACCGTTGAAGAAGTCAAGGCCTATATCCAAAAAGTCGTTGGCAAACACGTTAAGATTTCGATGCTTGAAGGCTCTATCGACCCAAGTCCCGTAAGCGACATAGATACACAATCATTCAAGGATTTGCAACAAACCATCGGCGAAGTCTTCGGCGGATATATCGCAGCCCCATATCCCTTTATTGCTGCATCCGACGCTAAACACTACTATAATTTAACCAACTGCGTTTACCGTTTTACCCCATTTGAAAAGACCATTGAGGACGGTGCAAGAATTCACGGAATGAACGAGCGCCAAAGCATCGAAAGCCTTGAGCTTGGCACGAGATTCTTCCTACGCTTATATCAAAATACCTGCTTTTAATCGCGCTTGTTTTGCCTTGTGATTTTAAGTTATCCACACCACAATATATAGTTTATACTACCCCTTTGGAATTAATTTTTCAAAGGGGTTTTTATTTTTTTTGACACAAAAAATTTTTCTTGTGATATAATTTTAATCGCACACTAAAAGAGGAAAAGTAATGAACGACGAAAGTACCAACAACAAATTATTGGTTTTGTTCATTTTGGAGAAATTCGAAATGCCCATTGCAGAGGAACTATTCCTCTCTCTTTGCAGTGTAGACAACAATTGGATTCCCTACCTTTATTGCAAGCAAGTTATCAACGAGCTCACCGCAAGTGCGTTTATAACGAAGAGCAATTCCCCGGGCACCAATAGCCCCCTACTATCTATCACAACCGATGGTAGAAACTGCCTTGCTTATTTTTATAAGGATATTCCATTGTCCCTTCAAAACGAAATCAAGGACTTCCTAAAGGAAAATCGTTTGTCTTATAGAAAGCGCCAAGAATTCACTTCCGATTATTTTAGAAACGAAGACGGCAGCTTTACCGTTTCTCTAAAAATTCACGATATGACTAAGGTTATCGTCGATTTGAAGATGGTCGTTGACAGTCGCCCATTAGCTATTTCGATTAGAAACAGCTGGAACAAAACAGCCCCCGAAACTTACAAGCTACTACACGACCTTTTAATTGAAAACTAAGTTACTAAGAAAAAAAAGACCTTGCAAAAGCAAGGTCTTTAATTTTGTCGTATAAACTATTAGTTGAAGAATGCGTTATAAATAGCTTTGATTGAGGCGTTATAATCTTTTTCTTCAACGCCAACGATAATGTTAAGCTCACTTGAGCCTTGGTCAATCATTCTAACGTTGACGCCGGCCTTATAGAGCGCGGTAAACAAAGTTGCGGCAACACCACGGCTATTGGCCATTCCGTGTCCTACGACAGCAATAAGCGCCAAGGAGTGAGTTACTTCGATGTGGTCTGGGTTTACTGCACCGCGAATGTCGTCTACGAGTTTATTTTCATCGAGTCCCTTGAAACCCTTGTCTGAAAGCACGATACTCATAGTATCGATGCCGGTGGGCACGTGCTCAACGGAAAGGCCGTTTCTTTCAAGCACGCTTAATACTTTACGGCAAAAACCGATTTCACTATTCATCATAGCTTTCTTTAGAGAAATGGTCGTATTACCCTTTCTACCTGCAATGCCCGTTACTTTGGGAATATTATACCCTTGTGTTGAGTGTAAAATGAAAGTACCTTTATGGTTTGGCTCAAAGGTGTTGCGAATGTTGATTGGGATTTTATCAATTTGTACGGGGAAAATTGAATCGGGGTGAAGTACGCCTGCTCCCATATATGATAGCTCGCGAAGCTCTTCGTAGCTTAATACTTCGATATGACAGGGATTGTCAACAAGGCGTGGGTCGGTTACCAAGAAACCGTTTACGTCCGTCCAATTTTCGTATACCTTAGCTTTTACGCCACGAGCAATAATGGCACCGGTAAAATCGGAGCCGCCTCTCGTAAATGTCTTGATGCTCTTATCGGGCATTCTACCATAGAATCCCGGAAATACGATACCCTTTGAAGTACCCTTATATTTGCTTACAAGGTCGTTGGTAAGCTCGGAGTCAAAAGTTCCGTCGTGCTTAAACTTAATGACGTCGCCTGCATCAACCATATCGTATCCGAGCACCGCACTCATAATAACCGCACTAAGATATTCACCGCGGCTTGCAGCATAGTCGGGAGAGGTTGATTTAAGGATATTTTCTTCCACTTCGTCTATGTATTTGTTCATATCGATATCAAGGTTAAGGTCCTTTGCGAGATTTACAAAACGCTCACGAATTATCGCCATTTTGTATCTACAGCTACCGGTTTCAACCTTTTCTTCATATGCGCCATATAGCATATCGGTAATCTTTATATCGCTTGAGAAGCGTTTGCCCGGAGCAGAAACTACAACGTATTTTCTTTCGGAATCGCTTTCGATTATAGACTTAACGTTTAATATTGATTGAGCGGATGCCATTGAGGTTCCGCCGAATTTACATACTTTCATCTTTGACCTCGCTAGTTATTTATAATAGATTTACATTCAAGATAGTATCTTTTGTGTTCGGGCTCTCCAATGGAGAAAGCCTTCTTTGGTAGGTTGCCTACGTTGACTACGAAATTAACAAGCTCGTTATTTGGGAAATCGGGAAGTACTATTCCAAGTCCACCACATTCCATAAGAGCCTCCATAAGGTGACTTTCGTTATGTACGTATTCAACTTCTACTTCGGGATGTTGCTTTAGGTAGCTTTCGATATATCCTTGCACTCCGCTAATGGTAAGACTTGCCTTAATTGGACAATCGATATATTCCACCCTGTCCTTGCTTACAACCTTGAGCTTGCCTTCGCCACTAAGTGCCGCTTTAAGCCCAACTATAAAATCAGGGGTTGGATTGTATATCAAACGGTGTATGGGCTTAAAGTCCATACCCTCGCCGTATAAGTTGACCATTTCAACAAGCATATAACGTGAAGGATGGTTTTCTCTTTCAACTTCGCTAAGGGTGCTCTTAAGTTCTTCCCACATAACCTTTGCCGTAGCAATAGAGTGATTGCCGTCACCAACCGCAAATTGGATACCTGCATCTACGCCGTACTTCTTGATTTGAACGTCCGCATCAAGCAGTGCTGCAAGCTTATCCAAAACAAACTTAGAGTCTTCTATCTTGTATCCGCTTACGCGTCCACCACCCATATTGAGCTCGAAGTCGTATAGCTTTTGGAGCGTATCCTTTTTGGCGTAGATAGGCTCGATGATATCGCGCTCGGGATTGTCAATCAAAATTATTGCGTGTGGCAACTCGATGGGAGCGCCCTTCCTGATTTTTATTCTAACAGGAAGCCTTTCGACGAGAGTGCCCTCGGTTGCTCTAATAGGCACTCTAACGCGTTCCCAATTATATTTATCAAGGTCGATAGCAATCATAACGCCTACGCGCTTTTTGCCGTTTTCGACCTCTCTTTCGACCAACACGAAATTTTCGTACTCGTCAAATAGACCTTCGGCGAGATATTTTTTCATCTCGTTTTGGACGTCGTTGATTCTTGTTTCAAGGTCGCCTTTAGGAAGATAAACTTCGGGGCAAGTTAGCCTTAAAGTAGACGGAGCATCGCCTACAAACGACTCCAACTCTTCCCAATACTTTGGGCGTGCGCAAAACTGGTCACAAGCAATAGTAGACCACTTTTGCATATCTACCTTTTTGTTAGGAATTAAAATTTTGGGAATCCTTACAGTGCTCATAGTACTCCTATTTCAAACTTCTGCTACGAGTTTGGGGGCTAATCTTAAGAGTTTCGTGCAAGATGTCACGGAGTCTATCGGGGGTAACGAACCTTCTAAGCTCGCCGTGTTTTGCAATGGAGATTATGCCCGTTTCTTCCGAAACGATGATAGTGAGCATATCGGTTTCTTCGGTAATACCGATACCTGCACGGTGACGAGTACCTAAGTTCTTAGCAACCGTTTGACTTTGTGACAAGGGTAGGAAGCAACCTGCCGCGAGCACCTTGTTGCCCTTTACGATTACTGCGCCGTCGTGGAATTGAGCTTGAGTATTGAATATTGCTTCCAAAAGAGCACTTGATACCAATGCTTCGAGCGGTACGCCCGTTTCAAGCACGTGCGTTGCAATAGACGTAGGCGCAATGACTATAAGCGCGCCCGTACGCGTCTTGGACATAGATTGACAAGCGCGTATAATCTCGTCAACTGCCTTACGTAGTTCTTCGTCACTAAGGTCGTTGTCGATAATTGCGTTTTTGTCGTAATTCTTGGTAAGGTTAAAGAAAGCAACCTTGAAGTCCGATTGATATACTACCGCAACGACTACAACCATAAGTAAGACCACTACTTCGGCAACGGCTCTTGCTATAGGTATATAAAAGAGCTCATCGAGCACGACCATTGCTACGAAGAAAATGGTAATCAAGGCATAAATCGCAGTTAGCTTAAGGCTTTTTTTGTGCATAAAGAAGCCGAGCACTATTCCCATAAGTGCCACTACTGCAATTAAGTCTACAATACTTCTTGCTGTAAAGGTATAAGCTGATATCATAGCTATCTCCTTGGGAATTACAATCCGTAACCCCTAAATATTTCGGAATCGTTGCCACCGCCCATTCCTGATGTCGGTGGTAGAATAATAATCTTTCTTGCTTCTTCTTGCTCTTTTTTGAGCTTTTTGTATATGGTGAAGTAAAGCAAGCCTGCCGAAAGCGCTACTATCACCAATACGACTGCTGCATAAATTGCATAAGCAACGTCTATTGGAGAGGTGAGCAACACCGAGAACAGGTCGAAAAGCCATATCGCTCCGTTGTAAATAAAGTAGATAGTAAACAAGCGATTGTATAGGCTGAATACAAACTTGTCGTTTACGCACTCGTTCTTAATACCAAGATAAACGAACGTTATAACGGCCGTACGGAGCACGAACAAAACGGCATCCGAGCTATAATAGAATACGCTTGGTGCCCACACGCTAAGGAGCGAATACAAGCCGTATACTAACTCTACAACCGCCATTCCGTACCTAACCGAAGTGATATAATACTTTTTGCCACGATTGGTATAACGATATCTTACCGCCCAGCCGTATACGAGATGGGCTACGCCTTCGATGATGAAATAGTTTATAACTATTACTATTGCGGCCATAAGATATTTAAATCCGGGTGTTGCACTAACTTGAACGGGCGACGTCGATAAGCCTTGAATATACGTCGTTATCTCTTGCATAAACACGTCAAAGTTCAAAATGGTAGGTATGCCTTGTACGATACAACCTATTGCAAGAGCAATAATACTTACCCAAGATGGTATTTTATTTAGTTTTTGAAAGATTTTTTCTAACATTTTTACTCCTATTTTGCCATCAACTTAGCCATTACAGTCCTAACTGCCGTTTCGTCCACCATAACGCCGCTCTTGAAATTAAACTCCGCATCAACCAATTCGTCTAAGCAAGATTTTAGCGTTGCTTTGCCATACTTTGCGGCAGTTTCACGCGACTTTTTGACGGCGAATTCCTTGATTTTTAGAGCTTCCGCCAACTCCTTGTCGCTCTTTTTGGAAAGCGCACAATGGAGCAATCTGCGATACTGACTAACCAGCGAGCTAAGTATGTACGAAAAGTCTATACCCCTTGCAACAAACTTATCAAATAAGTTTGCAGCCTTTAGTTTGTTCTTTTCGGCTATAGCGTTTGCAAGCTCGAAAATTTCGTTTTCTACGGTGTTGGCAACAAGACTCTCGACCATTTCCAACGTGATTACTTGCTTAGCGTCCATATAGGCCTTGAGCTTTTTGATTTCATTATCAATTTGGGCCATATCTCGGTTGCAGTTTTCCACCAAGGTATATAACGCGTTACCGTCTATTTTCTTTGGCGCAATGAGTTTTGGAACGTAGCTCCTAAGCGTGATTGCATCCAACTTACCGCAGTCCACCTCTATAAAATACTTCTTTAAGCTTAAAGGAATATTAGAATTGTAGACGATTAGAATGGTGCTTTCGCCTAAGTTTTCAAGAATATCTTCAAATATACGTTTTTCCTTGTCGGATACTTTGCTTTCACCCTTGGATGCCGACTTCTTTGCGCCGTATCCCGATATAGAAACGATATTCATACCACCAAAAAATCCCATAGAAGAAAACGCGGACTCGGCTTCTTCGATTGATTTTATATCACTAAACGAGCGATAGTTAAACTCTCGCTCCGTTTCGGGTAAAAGTGAAAGCAAATTTTTAATTACATAGTCGCGCCAATAGACGTCGTCGCCACTAAGCAAAAAAGCATTGCCCAGCCTTTCTTCCACCTTAAAATCAATGGCTTTTAGGACGTTTTTAGTTTCTTTCATAGTGTGATTATACTACACTAAAATATATTTTACAACTAAAATGTAAAAAATATAAGCGCGCACGCGATAAAAGATAGCGTACAAATGATTATTTTTGACTTTTTAGAGCCCATATAGAACCGCGAAAGCACCACCATACCAAGCGAATAAAAGAGCCCGCTAAGCATCGGAGTATAAAAGTTAATCACCGAAAACGGCAACGTGGCAATACCCCCTGCAATTATGCGAATTGCCATAATTGGAAATCTCAGTGGTATAGTTAAGATGCCTAAAGGCTCAAAGATTAGCGCGAGCAAGCTTAGTGGAACAAGTGCGCCGTACACCACCGAACTAATGGGTACTGCTATTACGTTTGCAATTATAAAATAAAGTGCAAAAGTGCCGAATACGTTGGTTGCTATAGGTAACACGAAAGCGTTTGCCGAAACAGAAACCGCAACAGACCCCATAACGCTTTTTGAAAAGCGATTGCCGTACTCAAACGGTTTCATCATTGAACGATAAAAGCAAACTATCCCAAACACCGCGCCTATGCTTAGTTGGAAGCTTACGCTAAATAGCTCAATGGGAGAAATCAGCAAAATAACGATAGTTGCAAAAGCAAGACTATTCAACGGGTCGTTGCGCTCATCGATAAACTCTGCAACTAAAATTGCAACGCTCATTATCGATGCTCTCACTACGCCTACGGGAAAGCCCGTCAAAATGCCGTATGCTAATAAAATTCCTATGACCACAAAGAGAGATTTTCTCTTGTTTAGCTTAAACAAACGGAACGCTCCGTAGATTAGAGTACACATAAATCCAACGTGCAAACCGGAAACGGAAAATAAGTGGGAAAGTCCGCTTGCACGCATATCTCTCGTGGTACTATAGTCAATATGCTCCGTGTCGCTAAGCACTAACCCAAGCGCAATTCCGCCATCGAGATCGCCCATATATTCACGATAAATGCTACTTAGCTTTGTCTTGATAGTTTCACTAAGCGTCAACCTATCTTTGCCTATGACGTTTATAATTGATGAGTATGCTTGATAATTTATACCTTTAGAGATACTCGCAACGGAGATGCCGTCAAACGGGTCGAAATCGATGGATTGAACGTCACCTATAAAGCTTACGATATCACCCACTTCCAAGTTTTCATTCGTTCTAATGGACGCCTTCCTTGGATATTTTACTCCACCAATGGTAAGCTCGCTTAGAACGTATTCCTTGCTTTCCGTAGTGACGTCACTCACGTCGCAAACCCTGCCTTCAAAGTATACGTTTTGACGGTCCACTTCTATGGGCTTAGCAATTACCGTATATAAGCTCATAAGCAAAAAACCTACGAGCAAGAAAATTGAAATCAGCTTCGGCGTTTTAAATTTAAAAAATAGCAGCACCGCAGTAGCTACTACTAAAACGGGTAGCAACACGTAGAATGCTATTGCGTTTTTCATAGCAAGAGCTCCTATCACTATGCCAATTGCAATAGCTATTGCCACTATTACAATCGGCCTATAATTTGCTATCCTACCCTTAAACATCGTCGTTTGTTTTAATATCTTTTTAGTGCGGACTTGCCCCTTAGGGTATCAAAATCTTGGGATTTTAGTAGCTCAACAAGCTCTTTTTCGTCACTTGGCAGCCAATTAAAAAGCATTGCCGAACTGACGTCCTGGGGCTGATGAAAATCGGAGCCAACCACTTCTAAAAGCTTGTGTAACTTTTGATATGCGTGGGCACGAACGTTGCGATTGATATGCCTTGGATTTCCGTTAAAGGTTTCTACGCCGTGCAAATAATTGGGGTTAATACGCTTCGTGTGCTCTCTAAACGGATGGGCTTGGAACACGAGCCATCCCTTTTCGTCACACAACTGTTTGACGTCCTCGTAACCCATTTCTATTATAGATAGAGCGTACTCCTTAAACTCGTCTGGAGTGATACCGTATACAAGCAACTCTGCGCATTTGTTGAGCGGAAAATGATAATAGTCTTCTTTTAACGCAAACTCCACTCCAAAGTAAACCTTGATACCTTGATCGTTTGCTTTGAGCTCGTTATAACTACGCATAAAAGCGTCAAGTCTATCATCCTTGCTCCCTTCAAAATAATCGTTATATATATGCCTATTGAAATGGTTTGTTACAATGATGGCATCGTATCCCAATTTCTTATATAACTTTATAATATCGCTTGGCTCCGTTTTACCGCACCAACTGTTACCCTTTGGGTGTAAATGTCCTTCTACTTTATATTGTTTCATTTAACGAATAGCTCCTTTAGCTCTTTTGCACTTGCTACTATATAATCGGCACCGGCATCCTTTAACTCTTTGGTGCTACCGTAGCCGAAAGTTACGCCGATAGCACTAACTCCCGCATCCTTTGCACCTATCATATCATACGACCTATCACCGACCATAACGACGTCTTCTCTATCGTGATGACCAAGCCTATCAAGGCAATACTCTATAACGAGTTTTTTATTGTGGCGTGAACACTTTTGGTCATCACCTGCAATAACTTCAAAATAATCCGTTAATCCAAAATGGTCAAGGACAAGTTTAGCTTGCTCCTCGGGCTTTGACGTTGCTACGGAAAGCACCTTGCCACTGTCTTTTAGCCCTTTGAGCATATCAACTATGCCGTCGTACACCTTGCAGTTGAACATACCGCCTGCGTTATAAAACTCCCTATATTTAAGGACGAGTTCCCACGCTTCAAATGGGTCAACTCCAAGCAGCCTAACAAAACTATCCTTAAGCGGAGGACCAATAACACTGGACAGGTCGGCTTCAGACAATTCGACGTCATAATCGCTGATAGCATACAAAAATGAAGTGGTTATCGCGGGATATGAGTCGGTTAAAGTGCCGTCAAGGTCGAATAAAATATATTTTTTATCACGTATATTTTGCATAGTTAAATTATACAACACTATGTAATAGTGTTTCAATGGAATGAGAGCTTAATTTTTTTCTTTAAGGAAATTTTAATAAAAAAATTTTTGCACAAACTATTGACAAAGGACAAAACCCGCGATATAATTTAGCAGTCAAGAGATGAGAGTGCTAACACTCAAACCAAAAGAGTGCTAACTCACAACAAAACAAAAAAACTATACCTTATTACTATGAAAAGGAGAAAAATTATGAGAACTTTAAGTACAAGAACTTGGAATCCACTAAACCTATTCGATAACTTCGATAGTTTCTTTACACCTTGCTATGAAAAGTTTGACTTTATGAAAACCGACATTATAGAAAGGGATGAAGAATACCTATTGGAAGTCGAGCTTCCCGGTTACGACAAAGCCGACCTTCACCTTGAATACGAAGATAAATATCTAACCATAAAAGCAGAAAGGAAGGTATCCGAATCTAAAACCGACAAGGTTATTAGACGTGAGCGTAGCGTTAACACGAGCCGCAGTTACTACGTTGGCGACATCGACGAACAAGGCATCAAGGCTAAGTTCGAAAATGGTGTACTAAGTGTAACCCTACCAAAACTTCTACCCAAAAAGCCTGAAAAACTCGGCATAGAAATTGAGTAATTCTTTGCTGAAAATTTTTGTCCCCTCTCCAAAACAAGAATACCACCTTAATTGGTGGTATTCTTGTTTTTAGACTACTTAGAGTTCGTTTTGCGTAACCTATTATTCCAAAATCTTGCCAATATGGTTTTTTCTAAACTCAGCCCCGTTTTCCAAAAGAGATTCGTAAGAAGAACCAAGCATACTAAGGAATTTGTCGATGTCAACTTTCCTAATCCTTGCGCTTTTTTTGAGCCTTTCGTTGATGATACGTTCTCTTCTGCAAACCTTATTAGGGCTATCAACGGTAACATAAATGCTTGCTTCCGATGCGCGCGTTACACATTTGCCGCCGTTATCCGCCACGAGGTCTATGAGTAGCAACATTTCCGTAAAGTGCTTGTCTTCAAAGACGGTACTGAAACAAACCTTTTCGCCCTTGAGAGGGAGCGTAGCGCCCCTTTTGGGCTTAGTTTTGCGCATATGGGTTTGGAACACCTTGTAGTTTCTTCTAAGGTTATTTGAGCCGGTATAGCGGCCGCCGTCACACACGGAGCCGGGAGCGTGCTTAAACTCTATTTTGCCGTCCGCGACAACGCCCTCACAGGGTGGATATTTTTCGATTAGCTCTTTTAGGCTTATTCCAAGTCTATCGCACAAACCCTTTGCTACAAGCATAGTAACTTCGGCGTCTTCGTCGCTCCTATGAGCAACGTGCTCGGATACGTCGACGCTCAAGTCTACAAGCGCTTTGTCGAGAGAAGGCTGGTTAGTGAGCTCCTTGTATTCCCTATACGCCCTTTGCATATCGTAAATGACGTAAGAAAAGTATGGTAGCTTGTACCTATCGCACGCCCAATTTATAAAGCGTGCGTCGTTATCACAAGCGAAGCCTACGACGAGATTATCCTTATCGGTAAGTAACGATTTTATCAAATCGTAATAGTAGTCAAACTTGGGGGATGCTACGAATTCTTCCTTGGGATAGGCAAGAGTAATTCCCCTATCGCGCTCGTTTTTTTCGCGCTTGGCTTTTGACCAAGCACCCGTGTGGAAAATAGCTTCGGGATTGATTAAAATATCCTTTTTTTCTATGACGGAAAAGTTCTCATCCGTGAGAACGTAACCAAAACTGCAAACGTGCCTTCCGTCGCTGCATTCTAAATCAAAAAACAGGTATTTCATCAATCTCCAAACATAGTTAACCGACAAGCCAATGCTTGCCGGTTAACACTTTTCTTTAGTTATAACTCGGCTTATTCTGCTTCTACTACTGCTTTGTCAACAGCTGCGGTAGCTTCGTCGGCGGTGATTTCTTCCGCTTCCTTACGAGCCCTGATTTCGGCACAAATTTCTTCGTACCTTTCTTCGGTAATCTTGTACTTAGCAAGGTAAATTACGCCTGCTATGCAAATGAGAATCGTAGGAATAACCGTCATGCAAATTAGAAGTCCGGTCTTAGCCGATTCGGGAGCGCCTGCAAGGATATTTTCGATGTTGGTAATCTTCTCTGCTTCGGAAGTAATAACGCCTTGCGTAAACCAGTTTTCTTGTTGCGAAACGGCTTCGGTAATAGCGGTAATGCCGAGCATACCGAGAACGAGTGAAACAACACCCATTTGGAGAGCACTACCCATCTTAGCCATAAACGGACGAACGGAGAAGATGATACTTTCTTCACGTTCACCGGTCTTCCACTCGTTGTATTCAACGGTGTTTGCAATAGAGATGGTAAGAACTTGATAGAACAAGGTTTGTCCGATTGAATAGAAGAATCCGCATAGAGCAATTAGATAGAAGTTGTTTACAACGAGTCCCATCAAGAGCATTAGTCCATAGCCGATTGCTACGCATACCATACAAATCTTGATAATGGTCTTACGTGAGAATTTCTTTGCGAGCAAGGGATAAGCAACGATAATGGCGCTTGCTACGCCCGAAAGAATACCAAATAGCGAAGTCATTGCGCCTGCGTATCCAAAGCGTAGATATACGAACCAGTTGGATAGACCGCCGATGATATTGCTACCAAGGTTATAAATAACCATAGTGAGCGCAATCCACAAAAGTTGGTCGTTGCCCTTGAGCACCTTGAACATTTGCTTGAGTGGGTTGGGGCGTTTGCCGTTTTCTTTTTGGAGTGGGGGCAATGGGTCTTCCTTAACGCAGATGCACGTCATAGTTTGGCAACCTACGAATAGTACTGCCGCGATAATGGCGATAACGGGATATGCTTTAACAGCACTGCCACCGATAGCAAGGCTACCAACGGTAAGGATTGGGGTTACAAAACCAACGACTGCGCCACCTACACCTGCAAAAATGTTTGCAACTGACGATAGCACGTCACGGTTTGCAGGGTTAGATGATAGAGCAGGTAACATTGACCAGTAACCGATATCGTTCATAGTAAACGTTACGTCAAGCAAAATATATGCTACGCCGAAGAAGATAACGTAATCCATACCCTTGAGCGGTGCCCAGAATAGGAAGAATACCAAAATAGAGTTGGTGACGGCGCCAAGCATAATCCACGGCTTAAACTTACCCCATCTGGTACGTGTATTTTCGATAATACCGCCCATAAGTGGGTCGTTAACCGCGTCCCAAATTCTTGCTATCATAATAACTACACCGATAATTGCAGCTTCTGCATCGGTTAGGTTTTTAGTGAGCAAAATAAACGTGTACATTTGAGTATTAAACAAATTGTACATAAAGTCACGGCCGAAACCGCCGGCACTAAATGTCCATAGGTTACGCTTAAAATACTTTTCTTTAATAGTAGTATTTGCCAAAACCCTATACCTCCTAAAGTATATCTTTAATAACTATACCACGAGAACGCCTTTTTGTAAATACCAAAGTCAGCTTTTTAGCCTACTTTTACTCATATAAAGCCATTTATTTTAGCTATGGAGCAAAAAATAGCGGCGCGTTAGGAACCCCAAAAGTAAACGCCGCCATAAGAATGGCACTAACTGCTGAGATAACTCCTAAAGCTACCAACACACCCACCCTGCCCTTAGAGTACTTATAAACGTGGTAACCCGTCCATTGCGACACAAATATCGTCACGACTTCGATAAGGATATGCAACACCAAACTATCCTTGGTTGCGCCCAACGCAAAAAACAAAGTCGAGCATAACGTCGTGAGCAAGCATATCGACAAAAAGGCCGACGTAAACGCACCGCTAAACCATTTTGAGGGCAAAAGCCCTTTTGACTTTTTGAAGAACACGAAGGTCAAGCACCACCATAGCAAAATGGGATAAAATACGATTTTTAGGTGTTCGGCAATACTTTCGCTCACAGGGGCAAATACCGCAATCACGCCAACGGGCAAAAGCTCGTATAAAAAATGATTGAGTGCCGACAGCGCCATAATAAACACTATCGAAAGATAAAAATTCCATTTGAAGATAGTTTCAATCCTTTCTTTTTGCATACAATCAGTATAGGAAATAATATTGCAATTATGAAGGTCGGGTGATATAATTTCTAAGGAAAATGATATGGAGAAGTTATGAAAATACTAATTATTTTTGCAGGAGGCACAATCGGCAGTACCGTTAAAGGGAATTATATATCTATCGACACCGGTAAACCCAGCGTGCTTATGGAAACCTATCGCAAAAAGTACAGTATGGATTTTGAGTACGAAACACGCACTCCTTATATGGTGTTATCCGAAAATAACACGGGCAAAAACTACGTAGACCTCGTAAACTGCATCCTTGATAATATCGACGACGGATACGACGGCATCATCGTCGCGCACGGCACGGACACCCTACAATACTCGGCATCAGTTTTGACCTACGCACTTGGCAACGATACCATACCCGTATGCGTAGTTTCATCCAACCACCCCATTGAAGACGAACGCGCAAACGGACTAATCAACCTACACGGCGCCATTAATTTCATAAAGCAAAAAGCAGGCAAAGGCGCATTCGTAGTATACAAAAACGGCAACGACGACTACACCCAAGTGCATCGCGCAAACAGGCTTAGGGCAGGCTACGTATACACCGATAGAATAGACTCCATTTTCGATATGCCCTACGGCCATTTCGACGAGCGCGACCGGTTTATTAAAAACCCCGACTTCGTCGATTTAGAAGGCGATTTTGAGCCCAAGGGAAGGCTTAACATCGGTCCGCAATGCGACTTCATTTATAGAATATACCCCTACGTTGGTATGGTTTATCCAAGATTCCCCAAAAGCGTAAAGTACGTTTTGTTGGACTCATTCCATAGTGGCACGATAGACACAGCTTCCGATGCAGCGCTATCCTTTTACCGCTACTGCAACCAAAAAGGTATAAAGCTCTTTATCACCGGCCTTGGCAGAGAAATCAGCTATGAAAGCACTAAAAAGTATATAGACCTTGGCATAACCCCACTATACAACATTTCGCCGATTTCGGCGTATATAAAGGGTTGGCTTTACGGAGAGCTATAAAAGCAAAGGTGCGATTTTATCGCACCTTTTTTCGTTACTTACCAAAGGTTTTGGCTACTTCGTCTAAAAGCTCCCTGATTGGTAGGTGTTGTGGGCAAGATTGCTCGCACTTGCCACACTTTATACAGTCACTTGCTTTGCCGCCGTGCGCGGTGTGAATGCCGTAATAGTAGCCTGAGTTAAACGTGTTGTTGGCTTTTTTATCGTTTAGGCAAGCAAACAAGTCGGGGATAGCGATTTTCTTTGGACAGCCGTCTACACAATACTTACAACCCGTGCATTGGATGAGATTTTGCTCTTTATATATCAATTTCACCTTGGAAATGGCGTGCATTTCTTCTTCCGTTATCGGCTTGAAATCGGTCATATAGGATAGGTTATCGGTCATCATATCCATATTACCCATACCCGAAAGCACCATAAATATGCCTTCAAACGAAGCACAATATCTAATTGCATAGCTTGCATAAGAACCGCCGCCAAGATTATCAAATACTTCCTTTGCTTTGTCGGGTAGTTTGACAAGGCTTCCTCCCTTAACGGGCTCCATAACGATAATGGGCTTGTTGAACTTACGGCATACGTCGTATACCTTTTTACCTTCAACCGACGGATCGTCGTAATCAACGTAGTTGAATTGAATTTGTACTACTTCGATTTCGGGGTATTCGGTGAGTATTTGCTCCAATATTTCGGCCTTATCGTGGAATGAAAGACCTACGTGCTTGATTTTACCTTCCTTCTTTAGCTCGAAAGCCGTTTCGTACGCCCTTGCTTTTTTGAACTTTTCGAATAGGTTCCTATCTTGAGCGTGCATAAGATAAAAGTCAAAATACTCTACTCCACACGCCTTGAGCTGTTTTTCAAACAAAGGTCTGATATCTTCTTCCTTTTTGAAGAAGCCACCCGATAGTTTATCGGTCAAAACGTAGTCTTCCCTTTTATATCTCGAAGTCAAGCAGTTTTTGACGGCACGCTCGGAGCGCATAAGCATATATCCGTGCGCAGTATCAAAATAGTTGAACCCTGCTGCCATAAAAGCATCAACCATTTTGTTGAGCTCTTTATAATCTATAAGCTTAAACCTGTTGGTAGGCAAGCGCATCATACCAAATCCAAAGTTCTTTTTAATTTCAGGGAACATATTTACTCCTATAACGCCAAGCCGTCGTTTTTTATTTCGTTACCTAACGCCGCAATAACAGGTTTTACTGCATACGTTCTTGCTTAACTTTGTGGTCTATAACGTGACGAGATGCAAGTTCCTTTCTAACGTCATCTACGGATATGCCCATTTCTACCATAAGCACCATTACGTGATAAGCAAGGTCGGCGATTTCATAAACGGTTGCTTTTTTATCGTTAGCCTTGCCTTCAATGATAACTTCGGTACATTCTTCGCCCACCTTCTTAAGGATTTTATCAAGTCCCTTTTTGAATAGGTAGGTGGTATAACTGCCTTCGGGCAAATCACGCTTGCGAGAAAGCAAAAGTTCGTAAAGTCCGTCCATAGAGAACTCGTTCCTTGCTTCGCTTACGTACAAAACGTCGTTGAAACAGCTATCCGTTCCCAAGTGGCAGGCAGGGCCATCCTTTTCTACCACAACGACCAACGCATCCCTATCGCAATCGGCTGTTATCGATACGATATGTTGATAGTTACCACTGGTTTCACCCTTTAGCCACAACTCGCTTCTTGAGCGTGAGAAAAAGCAAGTCAATTCCTTTTCCATAGTAATGGTTAGGCTTTCCTTGTTCATATAAGCAAGAGTTAGCACCTTTTTGGAAAGTGCATCTACAACTATTGCGGGAATCAAACCCTTTTCATCAAATTTTAGTTCGTTAATATTAATCATACTTCACCTCTATCTTACGATAACGTCGTTATTACGTAGTAGCTCTTTGAGCTCGCTTATTTTTACTTCTCCAAAATGGAATATACTTGCGGCAAGTCCGGCGTCTATGGTTGGGATTTCCTTAAATAGCGTTACGAAATCTTGTGCCTTACCTGCTCCGCCTGAAGCTATTACGGGTACGTTGACGGCGTCAACCACTGCCTTTAGCATCTCAATATCAAAGCCCTTTTTGACACCGTCGGTATCAATAGAGTTGACTACCACTTCGCCTGCACCCATAGATACGCACTTTTTAATCCACGAGATAGCTTCCATACCGGTATCAACCCTACCGCCTTTGGCAAAAACTCTAAACTCGCCGTCAACACGCTTGATATCTGCACTTAGCACTACGCATTGGTCGCCGTATTTGAGTGCGCCTTCTTTAACCAAGCTTGGGTTTCTGATTGCGCCCGAGTTAACCGACACCTTGTCGGCGCCGCACTTTAGCACTCTGTCAAAATCGTCAATGGTATTGATACCACCGCCAACCGTAAGTGGAATAAATACGTTTTCGGCAACTTCTTTAAGTATCTCGGTAAATAGCTTTCTGCCGTCAGACGATGCGGTTATATCGTAAAACACCAATTCGTCGGCACCTGCGTCACTATAAAATTTACCAAGTGCTACGGGACTTGAAACGTCGCTTAGGTTTTCAAAATTGACACCTTTTACCACACGTCCGTCCCTTACGTCAAGACAGGGGATTATTCTTTTGGTTATCATTTTGCCACCTCCACGGCTTCCCTTAGGTCGATAGCGCCAACGTAGTAGGCCTTGCCGATTATTGCTCCGTATAAATCGAGCTTGCGAAGGGCTACTATATCGTCAATACTTGATACTCCACCCGATGCCGTAATATCAATTTGGAACCTTTCACTTAGCTCTTTGTATAGCTCTCTATTGGTGCCTTGCATTGCGCCGTCGCGAGAAATATCAGTACATATCAAGGTTTTGACGCCGATTTTTTGCATTTTTGCACAGAAATCATAGCAATCATACTCGGATTTTTCTATCCAGCCCTTGATTGCCACCTTGCCGTCTTTGACGTCGACGCCAACGGCAATGCGCTCGCCGTAAGTCGCAACGGCTTCCTTTAGGAAGGCTTCATCGTTGACCGCCGCCGTGCCAAGAATAACCCTATCAACGCCACCATCAAGATAGGCCTTTACCGTTGAAAGGTTCCTTATGCCACCGCCTATTTCGGTATAAAGCGACGTGCCGTTTGCTATGCTCTTTACTACTTCAATATTGGGCGTTGTGCCGTCTTTTGCCCCTTCAAGGTCAACAAGGTGGATAGCTTTAGCACCCAATCGCTCAAATTCCTTTGCTACTTCAATGGGGTTTGTGCTATATACCGTCATTTCGTTGTAGTCGCCCTTGTATAAACGTACGGCTTTGCCGCCATAAAGGTCTATTGCAGGAAAAATTATCATACTAACCCCCTATTTCAGCAAAAGCTCTTAGAATATTTAGTCCAACCGTGCCACTCTTTTCGGGGTGGAATTGGCATCCGTACACGTTGCCTACTCCTACACAAGCAGTAATATCAATATCATACTCGGCTACTGCAAGCAAGCTCTCTTGACAGCCCGTTGCGTAATATGAGTGTACGAAATAAACGCAATCGCCTTGGTTGATATACTTAAATAGCGCACTATCTTTTTTGAAGCTTAGCGCATTCCAACCGATATGTGGGATTTTATACTCGCTCTTTAGACGGCCGTCCATTGCGACCACTTCTCCCTTGAGAAGTCCTAAGCCGTTATGCGTGCCGTACTCGTAACTCTTTTCAAACAACATTTGCATTCCAAGACATATTCCCATAAGGGGCTTGCCTGCCTTGGCTTCTGCTATAACCAGCTTATCAAGTCCGTTTTCAGCAAGCTTTGCTCTTGCATCCCCAAACGCACCCACGCCCGGAAGAACTAACTTATCAGCTTTCTTTATAACTTCTGGGTCTGAAGTAATCACCGTATCCGCTCCCACCGCCTTGAAAGCGTTGGAAAGGGAAAAGAGATTACCTACACCGTAATCGATTATGGCTATCATTAAAGCACTCCTTTGGTAGATGGGATTTCGTCACTAAACTCGTGGTCGATGGCTACTGCTTGCTTGAGAGCCCTTGCAAAGCTCTTGAAGGTACCTTCAATGATATGGTGTGAGTTGGTACCTGCAAATTGCTTTAGGTGTAACGTAAAGTTGGCGTGACGGATAAAGGCAAGGAAGAATTCCTTGGTGAGCTCGGTATCAAAGTCACCTACTCTTTGAGCGCCTATTCTGAGTCCGTAATTAAGATATGCCCTGCCACTAAGGTCAATGGCACTCATAATCAAAGTTTCGTCCATAGGAAGAATAAAGCTGCCGTATCTTACGATACCCTTCATATCGCCAAGCGCTTCTTTTAGGCAGTCACCGAGTACGATACCTACGTCTTCAACGGTGTGATGATAATCAACGTACGTGTCACCACAGCAAGTTACTTCAAGGTCCATACGCGAGTGACGGGCAAACAACGTGAGCATATGGTCTAAAAAGCCACAACCGGTGTTAACTTGACTTACGCCTTTGCCGTCAAGATTTAAGGTCATAGTGATGTCGGTTTCGTTAGTTTTTCTCGTAATCGTTGCTTTTCTCATATTACTCTCCTAAAATTTCGGTTACTTTGGAAATAAATATTTCCATTTCTTGTTGGCTACCAATGGTTATACGGTTAAAGTCCTTGATACGCGCCTTTTCAAAGTGACGGATTAGTACGCCCCTTTCTTTGAGCTTTAGATATAGTTCAAGGCCACTTATTTTTGGGCTACGCGCAAAGATAAAATTGGCTTTTGACGGAAGCACTTCAAAGCCTAATTGCTCAAGTGCACCGATAACGTAAACACGGGTAGCTATAATCTTTTGTGCATTGCCCAAATAATAATCGTTATCTTCAACGGCGGCAACGCCTGCAAGCTGTGTCAAGGTGTTTACGTTATAGGGGTTAGTGGAATACTTGATTTTGTTTAGGTCGGCAATCAGCGCTTCGTTACCCACTGCGTACCCTAACCTTGCCCCTGCCATACTCCTTGACTTAGAGTAGGTTTGACACACGAGCAAATTATCGTATTTCTTGGTGAGCGGTATTGCACTCGTGCCACCAAAATCAACGTATGCTTCGTCGATTACCACTACGGAATTTGGGTTAGAAAGTACGATACTTTCAATATCACTAAGTGAAATTTCCATACCCGTAGGTGCGTTTGGGTTGGCTATTACGACGAGCTTGTTTTGGTTTTTGAAACCTTCTACGTCCAAGCTAAAATCCTCTTTTAGTGGGATAACGGTGGGCGTTATGCCGTGAAGTTCGGCAAAAACGGGATAAAAGCCATAGGTAATATCAGCGTAAGCTACACCACTCTCACCGTACGCCATAAAAGCAAAGTTCAAAATATCGTCCGAGCCGTTGGATAAAAAGATATTCTTTTCGCCCACTCCGTATAAACCTGCAAGGGCTTGGGTTAGCTTTTTACACTCGGGGTCACAGTAAAGGCGAAGCCTTGCAACGGCATCGGCACTGACTGCTTCTACAACCTTTGGGGATGCCGGATAAGGGCTTTCGTTGGTGTTTAGCTTGATATATTTTTTGTCTTGGGGCTGTTCGCCGGGCGTATACGCCTCGATGCGAGATAGCCTTTTACTTACGTATCTACTCATTTTCTTCAAACCTTATAGTTGCGCTTCGTGCGTGTGCTTGTAGACCTTCCTTGTTTGCAAAATATGCAACCTTGTCGGCAACCTTTTTGAGTGCTTGCTCGGTGTAGTAAGAATATTGGGATTTCTTTACGAAATCGTCAACCGAGAGCGGACTACTAAATCTTGCGGTACCCGAAGTCGGTAAAGTATGGTTGGGACCTGCAAAATAGTCACCAAGTGCTTCGGGACAATATCTACCCATAAAGATTGAGCCGGCGTTTTTAATTTTGGGAAGATAATCAAAGGGATTATCTACGCTTAGCTCAAGGTGTTCGGGTGCAATCTCGTTGGATATATCAATTACGTCGTAGATATTTTCTGCAACGATAATCTTGCCGTTGTTTTCTATTGATACCCTTGCGATTTCTTCACGTGGTAGCTCTTTAAGTTGAGCTTCGATTTCGGCTTGCACAGCCTCGGCAAGTTCCATAGAGTCGGTTACCAATACGGCTGAAGCCATTTTGTCGTGCTCGGCTTGAGATAATAGGTCTGCTGCAACGAACTTGGGGTTAGATTTTCCGTCCGCGATAACCAAAATTTCGCTTGGGCCGGCTATCATATCAATGGAAACCTTGCCAAAAACCTGCCTTTTTGCTTCGGCTACGAATGCGTTGCCGGGTCCTACTATCTTGTCTACTTCGGGCACGGTCTCGGTGCCGTAGGCAAGTGCAGCAACGGCTTGCGCGCCACCTACCTTAAAGATACGATCTACGCCTGCTATCTTTGCGCTTGCAAGTATAACGGGGTTAACTTTGCCGTCCTTTGAAGGTGGCGTAACGATGGAAATTTCCTTGCAGCCTGCTATCTTTGCAGGGATAGAGTCCATAAGTACGGTAGAAGGATATGCCGCGGTACCACCGGGTACGTATAGCCCTACGCGCTCAATGGGCGTTATCTTTTGCCCGATAACCACACCGTCTTCGCCTTGTATTTCAAACCCTTGACGTACTTGCTTGGAGTGGAAAGCGCGAATATTTTCAGCAGCTTCCTTTAGTATTTCCACAAACTCTGTAGGTACGGCTTGGAATGCTTCTTCAATTTCTTGCTCGGTTACTTCCAATGAGCTGAGCTCAACTTTATCAAACTTCTTTGCGTATTCTATAAGAGCCTTATCTCCGTTTGCCCTAACGTTAGCAATAATTTCGCTGACGACGCCGGATACGTCTACGGTAGACTCGCCCCTATCAAATATTTCTTCCTTTGTAAGACGTGCGTATTCAAGTATTTTAATCATCTTGTTTTACCCTCAATGCGAGTTCTTCTTTTATGGTGGATATTCTGGATTGCTTAAACCCAAAACTTGACTTGTTTGCAATTAGCCTTGCGCTTATCGGTACGATGGTTTCAAACGGACGAAGATTATTTTCAAGTAGCGTCTTGCCCGTTTCTACAATATCAACGATTACGTCGCTTAGCCCCAAAATCGGTGCGATTTCTATCGAGCCGTTTAGGTGAATGATATCAATATCACGGCACTTGCTTGCATAATAGTTTTTGGCAATATTGCTGAATTTGGTGGCTACTCTAAGCGTTTTTGAAGTATCGTCCTTAAAGTCGTCCATTGCGGCTACCGCCATACGGCACTTGCCGATATTTAGGTCGAGCAGTTCGTAAACGTCGGGTGTGTACTCAAGCAAAATATCCTTGCCTGCAACACCGATATCAGCAGCGCCACGCTCAACGTAAATGGTTACGTCCGACGGCTTAACCCAAAAATAACGAATCTTCTTTTCCTTATTTTCAAATATCAGCTTGCGATTGTTTTCCTTAATGGCAGGACACTCGTATCCTGCACGCTCAAACATATCGTATACCTTTTCGCCAAGTCTACCTTTGGGAAGTGCTACGTTGACGTAGCTATCTTCATCGGTTGACGCCGCCTTTTCGTTTAGCCACTCCAAAGTGTCAAGATAAACGGCAAAGCCTAATGCACCTGCTTTCCTTCCCATACGAGCCATTAGCTTGTCGTATTGGCCACCAGATAGCACGCGCGATGCAATACCACTAACGTAACCCTTAAATACGATACCACTATAATAACCACTTAGGGAAGTGATAGCAAAATCAATGCCTATATACTCGCCGTATCCGTTGGCTATTAGTTTATCACATAGCGCATAGAAATCACTAAGGATATTAAGGGTATTTTGCGATTTTGCAATATTTTTTAGAGCCTTTAGCGTTTCGCTCACGCTATTGTAGCTTGCAACGAGAGTACATAGCGCAGCGTACTGCTCGGCAGTAAGGTTTTCCTTGAGTGCCTTTTCGTTTTTGTCGGCGATTGCTTGCTTAACTTCCTTAGTACTCGTTACGCCGTAGTCCAAAAGCAAAGCTTCAACGAGCGCAACGCTCGATAAATTTAGCTTGAAGCTCTCAGCAACGACCGATAGACTCTTTAAAGCAAGGGTGGTTACTTCATAAATCTCTTTTTCGGTTATATCCCCTATGCACTCAAGACCCGTTTGCATAATCTCTTTATACGAGCCCGAACTTTCGGAAATACGATATACGTTTTCGTTGTAATAATACTTTTCGACACCGCTGTCATCCTTGGAGTTCTTGATTATCGAAAGAGTAACGTCAGGTTTAAGTGCAAGTAGCTTACCGGTGGTATCGTTAAAAGTAATAACGCCTTCCGACACCAAAAAATCCTTGTTTTTGGAGTATAAGTCGTACTCCTCAAACTTACTCATTTTAAATTGACGATATCCTGCTGCTACAAAAAGCTCGCGCATAGCGAATACCGCTTTTTCATCAAATTTCAAAATATCAGAATTAATCATTTTTCATTCTCCCAATAACCATTTTGTAACCGCCGTCGCCATAGTTAAGATATTTGCTAACGCGCGATATAGTGGCAGTCGAAGCCCCTACGCTCTTGTTGATATCCGAATAGGACTCGCCTTGTAATAATTTTTCGGCAACTTCCAATCTTTGATTTAGGGCTTCAAGCTCCTGAATAGTGCAAATATCGTTTAAAAAAACCTTGCACTCATCGTGAGTTTTGAGAGTAAGCAGCGCGTCGCACAGCCTATCAATATTTACGATTTCTTTTATCATAAACGGTCTCCTTGATAAAATACTTTCATAGTTTAGCACACTAAAGCGTGAAAGTCAACAGTATATTGTAAATATATAAAATAAAAAAACCGAGCTTATCGCTCGGTTTTCCACTGTTTATTACAATTTGTACATAATATAACTAAAACTTTAATTTTTCAAGCAACATTCCATAAGGTAATAATTTAAGAAATACTTTTTTACCTTCTATCATAAAATGTCCATTATTAAAGACCAATAAAGAAGTATTGTTATTATAGAAACTGATTATGTACCTTTTCCCAGACTTAAAACAGTCAAACTTTCCTTCTTGTTTAAACGTCTCATAATAACTCTTGTATTTTAATGAGTAATTACCTTTGGTATCAATTCTTAAAAAAACATTACTTGCTGTTGTAACATATTCATAATCACCTGAAAATTTCTTAGGCAATTTTTTTAATTGTGCAGTTTTTTTCTTTTTCTGGTTTTTATTCCCTCCCAAAGGAATTAAAACTGGAAAAGTAAAAACAAAAATCGGTATTTGCAGTATGGTCAAAATTACAATAGGAACTATAATTATTGTTACACTAACAAACCATCCAATTGGGAAAATAATATAGCTAAGAATAACTAAAAAATAACTATCTACTTTTTCAGCTACAATTTCGGGTAGACGTTGTAAACAAGCAAGCACAAAAAATATACCATAAAAAATTGCATAAACAAAATATAAAATTGTTCCTACTAATAAAAATGGTAAAAAAATTAATTTCCAAGGATGCTCGTTGATTTCATCATAGCAATCTTTAATAAACTCAAAATTTACTGTAGAAAAAAACTCATTTATATGTTCAGTATCTATTCTTTGCATTTCATCATTCTCCTTTAATGATATTTTAGTAACAATTTTTGTTATTGTCAAGATTAAAATAACAAATTTGGTTACAATTTCATTATGATAACGTTTAAAGAAAGACTAAGGGAATTAAGACTTGAAAAAGGATTGTCTCAGCAAGAACTTGGGGCAATCGTAAATATGTCAAAAATGGCAATTTCCCATTGGGAAAGTGGCCACAGCGAGCCCAGCATTGCACAACTAATTCTCTTATCACAACACTTTGAAGTTTCTATTGATTATTTGGTTGGAAAAGTTGATTTTATATAAAAAACCGAGCTTACCGCTCGGTTTATCTTTAGGAAAATATTATTAGTCGATTATTTCTTGATAGAAGGCGTTTGCCATTGTCGTTTGGCCGTTTTTGTCGGGGTGAATGCCGTCTATCTTGTAGTATTCGGGGTGGTCTTTTGTGAGCGCGTAGGTGTCGACAAGCTCAAGATTGTATTCTTCCGCAAGTTCATATATGGCTTCGTTAATAAGGTTGATATTAGTGCCGTTAATATCGTACATATAGTCGCCTTCGGTTGCACCGTGGACGAAAAAGCCTGCGTTTACGGTTGCAAGGATAAGCCTTGGCTTGCTCTCAAGGTTAAGATATATCTCGATAAGCTCACGCTCGGCTTGCTTAAAATACTCTTTGGATACGAAGTTATAAGGCTTGCTATCGTTGGAGCCGAGCATAAGAATTACGATATCGGGTTGATACGCCTTACTCTTTTGGTAAAGTTTGGTGGCGCGGTAGGAATCTTTGTTG
Organism: Clostridia bacterium; assembly: GCA_017461065.1. Classification (GTDB taxonomy): domain Bacteria; phylum Bacillota; class Clostridia; order Christensenellales; family DTU072; genus Stercoripulliclostridium_A. The sequence continues at coordinate 24,982 of JAFTZC010000031.1, forward strand.
TTTTCTTGGGCAGTTTTACCACTAAAACCAAAGTTTTGGACGTGATATTCGTCACCAAGAAGGTGGGAAAGTTGTTTGGGATAGGTGTTTTCAAACCAATTTATAACGCTCATACCATAGGTGATGCTGTCACCTACGCAAGCCACTTTGATTTGCCCTTCCTTAGCCTTGGTGTGGATATGGAAATTGGTACAACCAACGAACATCGCGGCGCCTACGCCAATAATAGCAATAAGCACTATCGCTACCAAGAAACCTATGATTTTTCTCTTTAATTTTTTCATAGTCCTAATCTCCTACTTGATATATTGATTTTAGCATAATGCAAAAGGATTATCAATAGCAAAATTTGCGATACTCGTAGCTTATAATTTACAAAATTTGTGCGTTGACTTGATAAATAGTGCAAGTTACAATGGTTATATGAGAAAATTTGCACTTAATATTATAGTATTTATCATACTTGTATCTTGTTCTACCTTTACGTTGGCTTGCGCGGGCGTAGAGTCGGAATCGAACGACGACGTTATCTCCGACGTACCAAGCGAGCCACCACTCGCTCCACCAAGTGAGGGTGACGTTAGCGGTGATACGACCACTCCACCCGAAGAACCCGACGTTGAAGTAGACACGCCCAGCGTACCCGAAGATAGCGAGCCCGAGGACGTTACTCCCACCCCTGCTCCCGTTAGCTACGCATATTATCTTAGCTCTACCACCGACGGATTGAACGTTAGGAGCAAAGCAAGCAGTAGCTCCACCCGTCTCGGCTCTATCAACAAAGGGGATATGCTAAGCTTAGTTAGTAAGGAAGGCAGTTGGTACAAAACGGTATACAAAGAGAAAACGGCGTACGTTAGTGCCGATTACGTAAAAATAGTCAAAATTGCCAAAACGAGCGACGATATTGAAAAGGTAATTGACGTAGGGCTAAAGCTACTCGGCCACCCCTACGTATACGGCTCGGAGCGATACCATTGGGGCAACGGAAAACTCAACACCAACTTCGAGAAAGGTAAATACGATTGCTCGGCACTTATGCAATATATGTTTTATAAGGGTAGCGGTGACCTGCTTGAAGTAACGAGCAAAAAGCAATACTACCAAGGCAGTAAGGTAGATACCCTAAAGCGTGGCGACCTAATGTTTTTCACCAACGCAAACGGCTACAATTCAACTGGCATAAACCGAGTTAGGCACGTAGGAATGTATCTCGGTGACAACTATATTTTACATACTGCAAGCGACTACGCCGTAATCGAGCCCATTTCTCAATTAAGATGGAGCTACTTTATAACCGCAAAACGAATTATTGCATAATAAAAAGCCGATTTCTCGGCTTTTTACGTTCTAAAGGCTAATAACCTAAGTTTTCGCGATACTTTTTAACGACCTCCCTAAACTCTGCCTTGAACTCGTCGCCACTTAAATCAAGCGCTTCAAGGCGAGCAATCAAGGTGTTTAGGTTGGCGCTTCCTTTATACTCGGATTCTCTCAAAATCAGCGCAAACTCTATTACGGATACGATAAATTTATCTTGGTCGGTCATCACTTCGTGATAGATTGCTCTTGATACGTCGAAGCTCAAAGTTTGTTCTACAGGGTCCACCCCTTCAGTCTCTACCGGAGATTTGTATTTGAGCGTTACGGCGCCAAGGCTAACGTCGGCTGGGATTTCTACCTCTTTGAGCTTTACTTCGTACACTACCGTAACGGTGTGTCCGCTTCCAAGCTCGCCTGCATCGGTGTTTGCATCGTTGAACTCATCTTCAGTTAGGAGCTTGTTTTCATACCCTATCAAACGATAGCTATCGATATACTCGGTATTGAAAGTTACGCTTGCTTTGACGTCCTTTGCAACCGTTACGAGCGAGCCACCTATATCGGTTACCAACGCCTTTTGTGCTTCCTTTACGCTGTCAATATAGCTATAGGTGCCGTTTCCGTTAAGCGCAAGCGTTTCCATAAGGTCGGATTTCAAATTGCCCGTACCAAAGCCGTATACCGAAAAATATATGCCCGTTGCTCTCTTTTCGGATATAAATTCCTTTAGGGCGTCGTTACTGCTAAGTCCAACGTTAAAATCACCGTCGGTTGCAAGGATAACCCTATTGTTGCCACCCTCTATAAAATACTCCTCGGCTACTTGGTACGCTGTTTGAATTCCCTTGCTACCTGCTGTTGAGCCACCTGCCGAAAGGTCTTCAATTACGGCGTTAATCTTTTGTTTTTCGTTACCATACGCACCTTTGAGCGCTACTTTGTCGTTTCCGGCGTAGGTTACGATAGAAACCCTATCTTCGGCGTTTAGATTTTCGGTTAGCATACTGAATGCCTGTTGTACGAGTGGAAGCTTATCGGAGCTATACATTGAGCCACTTACGTCAATTAGGAAAACCAAATTATTTTTAACTTCTTGGAACTCAACTTCCTTAGACGCAAGCCCTATGGTGAAGAGCACCGTTTCGGAGTTATAAGGATTGTCAAAAGCAGAGCAAGTCATAGCCATAATATCGTCGCTCCTGGGATATACGTAATCGTAGCTAAAATAGTTTAGCATTTCTTCCACCCTAACGGAATCCTTAGAAATGCTTGCATAGCCGTCCATAATTCTTTTACGAAGTATGGGATAGCTTGCAGTATTTGCGTCAATCGAAAAATAACTCGTGTTCTCCGTTTCGGCGCTAACGAATGGATTTTCTACGATTTCCGTATAACTTTCTCCATCGAGAGCGGAATCAGACTCCGACTCGTCATAATAGCCGGTAGAATTGTTGGGTTTGTAGGAATCGTCGTAGCCGTCTTTATCAGCAGAACTACAAGCTATAAGCGAAAACAATAAAGTAAAAGTAAGAACGATAACGGGAACGATAATAAGAATTTTCTTTTTCATAACTATACGCCCTTTTTCTTTATTGTATGCTATGAACACGGATATGTCAATGATGGTAAAATGTTACTTATGTGAAATTATTGTGTAAAAAATGGATATTTAATACAAAAAGCTCCATTATCTTGGAGCTTTAACGTTATAAATCGTCTGCGTCTTGGGTGGGCGCGCCACCGTCAACGGGTACACCCGTGTACTGTCCGAGTGGGTCGTTTTTAGATGGTTGCGGTTTTGGGATTTTTATCTTTTTCATACTATCTCCTTTGGGAATAGTATGAGTATATTGCTATTTTTTATCCAGCTTTTTCGTTGGGATAAAGGATAGCACCATATTGGCAAGCAACAAAACTGCAATTATAATGCTTAGAGCCGTGATATACTCTGCTTGTCGTATCAAGGGCAAAACCGACACCACAAAGGCAAGGGATGAAAAAACGATTATAGTGGTTTCGAGCCCATTCTTTTTTACGAAGAATGCAACTATACATAGTATTAGCAAGATACAAGTGAGAATGGCGCAAATCATAGGTGTAAATTGTCCGTATCCATACGCTATCGGGTCAAAATAAGCAACCTTTTGCAATCTATACCCTGCGCCCTCAGGCGTAACCCATGTCCATATCATCACAAAGCCATAGGGCAAAGCTTCCAAAACGATAGTGATGGCAGTAACACAAAGCATAATTATCTTCTTCATAGTGTCCTCCTATCATTTTCCCCTAATTTCATTATATCACCATATAGCATTAAGTCAATGATAGTATAATGTTACTTTCGTGAAATATTTGTGTGTAATGCTGGCAGTATATAGAAAAGCGCACTACGATTTTGATTGTGTAGTGCGCTCCTTTTTATTGTAAATACGCCAAAATAATTTCAGCGGTTTTATCAATACCGATTGAGCTATCTATACATAGATTGTAATTTTTGCTATCTCCCCATTCCTGTCCGGAGATGTTTTTATAGTATGATGCTCTTGCTATATCGGACTTCTTGATGAACTTTTGAGCCTTTTCTTCGCTGTCACCATACACTTCCATAACGCGCTTAATGCGATATTCTTCGGGCGCAGAGATAAAAATTCTTACAACGTTTTCATAATCTCTCAAAACGTAGTCAGCCGCCCTACCAACGATAACGCAACTACCATTATCTGCGATCTTGCGTATAATCTTATCTTGAGCAACTATCGCCTGTTGTATTACGTTCGTACTCAAGTATAAGCTATGTAACATATCGGGCGCATTCATATTTATATTGGAAATAAACTCCTTGTCAAGACCACTTTCCTGGGCGGCAAGAGCTGTCATCTCCTTATAATAGAATGGTATTCCCAACCTTTCTGCAACAATCTTTCCTATTTGCTTGCCAGATGATCCGTGTTGACGTGCAATCGTTATAACAACGCCTTTCTTTGATGGTGCTATAACCTTTTGCTCCTGTTCTTTCTTTATAATAGGCTTCAAACTTCTCATAAAGACAATGGTAAGCACAAGTGCCACCAACATCGCAACAAAGTCAGCTGAAGGTGATGCAAATAAAATGCCTTCTATACCAAAGAACATCGGTAATACGATAATTAGTGGTATAAAACATACGATATCCCTTATCATTGATGCAACGACGGCACAAATTGGCTTACCTACTGCTTGGAAGAAAATGGACGTCATCTTTATAAAGCAAGTGAAGATTACAAACATCAAAAAGATACGGAAAGTCTTTTCACCAAATTCCCAGTAATCATCGGGGTTGGGGATATTGGTAGGATTGCCAAACATACTTACCACTGCTTTGGGTGCGAGTTCAAATAGCAACGTGGATACAACACCTATCACTATTGTACAAAGTAAAATTTTGAAGTACAACTCTTTTACTCTATCGTACTTTTTAGCTCCCATATTGTAGCTAATAATGGGCTGACAGCCAAGCACGATACCGACGACAAGGTTTACCACTACGGTAAACACCTTACTCTCAATACCAATGATGGCAATCGGTATATCAATACCATACTTAGACATTGCACCATATTTTGCAAGCATAATATTGCATACAAGAGAAATAACGACTATAGTCATTTGGGTAATAAATGATGAGGCGCCAAGTTGTACGGCACCTTTTACTTCCTTAAAGTCGGGTATAAAGCTTCTCCAGGACAACTTGAACGTCTTCGTTCGGAAGATATATGCAAAACTGATAGCAAACGATACGACTTGACCGATAACGGTAGCAACAGCCGCCCCTGTCATACCCCACTTGCAAGCAAAGATAAATACAGGGTCAAGAATGATGTTAGTAACGGCACCTGCAAGCATGGAAACCATTGACCAAGTAGGGCTACCATCGGCACGGATGACGGCATTGAACATATTTGACAACATGTAAATGGGGAAGAATGCAAGTATCCAGTTAAAATACTCTATTGCATAGCCTATACTGTTTTCCGACGCACCAAAAAGTGTAAGAATTTCCTTTTTGAGTGGGAAGAAAATTGCCATAAGAATTAGGCTTACAACAAGAGTTAAAGTTAGTCCTGTACCTATTGCTTTATGTGCATTTTGAGCGCTCTTTTTACCCTGACAAATGTTAAGATATGCGGCACAGCCATCACCAAAACACCAAGCAAAAGCTTGGGATATAATGAATATTGGGAAAACCACGCCCGTTGCAGCGTTACCAAGAGCCGAAAGCTCACTATTACCAATAAAAATTTGGTCTACGATGTTATAAAGTGCACTTACCAACAAAGATAACACACAAGGAATAGAAAATTTCAAAATAAGTTTTGTTATTTTCTCCGTACCTAAAAATTGAGAAGATTGGCTTTGATCCATAAAGTCCTCCTAAATAATTTTGGAGTCTTTATCCGAGAAAAAGCTACCTGAAAACTGCGAAGAACATAAAATTAGGAGCGTAGAACCTGTCGTGATTCTACGCTCCCAAAGCTGTTCGACTTGTGTATTTTAGCACAAAAGAAATTTTAGGTCAAGTTAATGGCGCCAAAAGTCCTATTCTAAATGGGTTACTCATTGTCAGGTTGCTGACCATCGTGTGCTTTCCATTTACATTCAGTCAACTCAAACTCACTAAACTTTGCTATAAACGAAGAGTTTTCAGCACTACAAGCATAAATACCAAACTGAATCTCATCCTTTGCGTTAAACATGTGACATATACGCATTTGCTTGAAATTAACTCCATCAAAAGAGTTTTCAATACAAAAATCATCTTCTCGGCGACTCAAACGAAACCAAACTTTCTTGATGCTTGCATCGACGTCTACCGATGCCCAATCGGAGTATCCATTGTTGGTAACTACACTTCCAAGTCGTTGTATAACATCGTTTTCGTATTCCACAGATGCTTTGAGCCAATTGTCACTATCAAGATACATTATTATACCACTTTGGTCGTATCTGACCTTTGTGTCAAACTCTGTCTTTACCACAAATGAAAAAAACTTTTCAGTTGTGAGCATTTGTAGTGCTGGAGCATTATCATTTCTAAAATGATAGTATGTCCTTTGCCATAAATCGGTGAAAGGTTCGGTTATAATTTTCACACTATCGTCGCCAACAAAATATTGTTTTGGCGCTCTTATCCACTTCATTTCTTTTATATTCATAATTTTCCCTTAATTTTCCTCTGTTTTTATACCCTTCCATAGCCAAATTGCATAGCCCACCGAAACTACAGTTAGTACTACTGCCGTTATGATATTTAGGCTTAGCGAGCTTTCGGCTGAAAACGCACTCGTTGCGTTAATAAGGCTATGGGCTATAATGCAAGGCCACAACGTACTGGACTTATAGAATATGATAGTAAACGCAAAGCCCCCTGCGATTGCATAGCATATTTGAAGGAGCGTAGGTACCAATTCTGCGCCACTAACAAGATTTATCACGTGTCCGATACCAAAGGTAACGCTCGATATGATAATTGCGCTTTTGAGATTGTTCTTTTCAAGGGCTTTGAATAGGAAACCACGGAAAACGATTTCTTCCATAAAGCCTACGCCTATCATCGATATAACGAAAAGCACCGTTTCCAAAGGGTTGTAATTGAGAGCCACTCCACCCCAAAAGTTGACGGATACCATAAGCGCAAGTGGGATAAAGAATAGATACTTTAGTGGATTGATATCCCCTTTGCATAGCCCGTATTTTTCGCTTAGTCCTTTCTTTTTTATCCACACCGATAAAATTAGCGTTATTATAACGGCCACGGGCGCCGTGATAACCTTAGCTATGCCGATAAGGTCGGATAACATATCGCCTACGCTCATTGCAACGACATATATCACTATCCATATTATGGCAAAGGTTAGCTCGTTTTTTTGATAAAGTTTATCCATTTGGTCTTCTTTTTCTTAGTGGAACTTTGGTAGCCAATCGCCGTGAGCTTTGATTAAATCGTCGCAAAGTGACTTGATTTTGTCAAGTGAAAGCTGGTCGCGAGTATGTGGGTCAAGGTATGCAGCCATATAAATATACTTCTTTTCCAAAGTTTCAGCTGCCTTGAGCACCATATCGTGTACTGCGATGTGTGTCATATTTAGCGCTGCAAGTTGTTCGGGCAAAGCCCCTACTTCCATTGGGTTAAGGCCGTTTCTATCAATAATAATTGGTACTTCTACGCAAGCAGTGTCGGGCAAGTTTGAAATCCAGCCTTCGTTTTGGACGTTGCCGTAGATTTTGAATGGCTCACCCGTTTCGCACGCTTCGATTATGCGTGAACCGTATTCGTTACTGCGCTCGTGGGTTACGTTGCCGTCAGCCATAATCTCGTTACGAAGCTTCTTCCAGCGTCTGATTTGACGTCTGCAACGTCTTGGATACTCGTCAAGTGGCACGAAATACTTGAGCAAAAGATGTGGATACTTGGATTTTATGAAGTATGGATGGTATTCGGCAGTGTGCTCGCTACTTTCGGTGTTATAGTAACCAAAGCGATTCATAATTTCAAGCCTAACCCTATCGTTAATGGGCCTAACTTCGTTGAATCTCTTTTTGAATAGCGGGTATAAATCGTTGCCCTCTTTGTCGGTGAGTGTCAAAAGCCAGCACATATGATTGATGCCACCCAAAGTATATTGGGCGTCGTTTAGCTTTTCTTCTTTGAGCTTTCCGTTTATCCAACTAACCACCACTTGACAGGAGTGACATAGCCCCACCGTCTTGATTTTGGTGTTGCGTTGCATATATCCCGAAAGAATACTCATAGGGTTGGTATAGTTAAGGAGTAGCGCATCGGGACAAACCCTTTCCATAACGTCAGCGTAAGCCTTCATTACGGGGATGGTGCGTAGCGCTCTAAAAATATCACCAATGCCAATGGTATCGCCTATCGTTTGTTGGAGTCCGTACTTCTTTGGGATTTTGAAGTCAGTTACGGTACAAGGCTTATATCCACCAACTTGAATGGCGTTTATAACGTACTTGGCATCTCTAAAGGCCTCTTCCGTTTGTTTTTCGTCGGTAGAAAGATACTTATTAACCGTAACTGCAGGTTTATACTTATCACGCAAAGCACAAATTAGCGCATACGATTCTTCCAATCTTTCAGCATCGATATCGAGAAGTGCAATTTCAAACTCCGGCAAATTTTCTGCGAGCAAGCAATCCCCTAACACGTTCTTACAAAAGACGGTACTACCCGCCCCGATAAAAGTAATCTTCATAC
>JAFTZC010000032.1 GCA_017461065.1 Clostridia bacterium
ATCATTCCATAAAAACGCGACAGTTTAGATGCAAGACAAGGCAAAAGTAAGACCCCGAAGGGTTGCTGTACTTGGCGTACTGCGCCCTGACGGGGTCTTGATTTTAACGAAGTATTGCGCTAAAATGTCGCGTTTTTAGATTCGGTTGCAGAGTTCGGTAAAAATAACTCCCAAACCATAAGCACCGGCATCGGGATAGTTAAGACTATCGGTTACGCCTGCACGACCGAGCTTAGCTTGGATATACTTGGTCTTTTCTGCGCCTTCAACTGCTGCAGCTGCTGCCTTTACCATTGCGTCAAGGAGCTTTTCGCCGGCTTTTGCACTTGCTGACAAGCTATCTGCTGCGGGAACGAGTGCGTCGATTAGGGTCTTGTCGCCTACTACTGCGCCGTGGCCGAAGCTCTTTTCACCGGTGTCTTGTACGCCCTTAACTGCTGCTTGGAGAACGTCTGCAAGACCTTGAAGGTCGATTTCGTCCTTGCCGACAGCGGTCTTGCCTGCCCAACGGAATGCGCTACCCCAAATTGGACCTGATGCGCCGCCACAGTATTCCATAATGATTTCGGAGCAAGATACCAAGAATTCGCCTACGTTACCTTTCTTTCTGGTTGCCCAATCTGCCTTGAGTTGCTTGAAGCCCTTAGCAATACTCATACCGAAGTCACCATCGCCACAACGGTCAGCCTTACAGAAAGCTACTTCGTTTTCGATGATGATGTCAGCCATAGTTTCTACGAGCTTGCCCATACCTGCGGTGTTAATTTTTTCGCCGATAACTGCTTCGCCTACGAATTCGCATACTGCGTTTTCTTCTTCGGCAACTTCTTCTGCTACTTCTTCTTCAACTGCCTTGGGAGCAAATACTCCGGGGGTAATGTTGAGTGCCTTTGCGAGTGCTTGAACAGCTTCCTTGCAAGCAAGCGCTTCTGCATCTACTGCGCCCCAAGTGATTGCAGGGGTTGATACAGCGTAGTCAAGGAGTGACTTGAGTTCAGCGTCAAGACGAAGAAGGGTTACTGATGCACCAGCCATATCGATTGACGTCATATAGTTGCCAACCATAGTCTTATAAATGCTGATACCCTTTGCTTCGAGCTCGTTGGATACGTCGTTGTTGAATAGATATAGCTCTTGGAGTGGTGAGCCACCGAAGCCGTTGATGAGAAGTGCGATTTCTTCGCCTGCTTTTAGTCCAAGGTCTTCGATGAGATCGGGAACGATTCTCTTAGCGAGAGCATCGGAAGTTTGGAGCTTTTCTCTCTTTCTGCCGGGTTCGCCGTGGATACCTACGCCGAATTCCATTTCGTCTTCGCCGATTTCAAAGGTGGGGCTGCCTGCAGCGGGAACGGTACAGGAAGTTAGCGCAAACCCAAAGCTTCTTACGTTGTCGATAACCTTTTGTGCAACAGCCTTAACTTCTTGGAGTGAGCCACCTTGCTCAGCCTTGGCGCCTGCAATCTTGTGTACGAAAACGGTACCTGCAACGCCTCTTCTACCTACGGTGTAAAGAGAATCCTTAACAGCGATATCGTCGTTTACGTATACGGCATCAACTTCTACGCCGTCTTCTTTTGCAAGAGCTGCTGCGTTGTTGAAGTTCATACAATCGCCTGAGTAGTTCTTAACAATCATAAGAGTACCCTTCTTAGATGCGGTTAGCTTGAGTGCGTTGTAAACTTGGATTTGGCTGGGGGAAGCAAATACGTCACCACATACTGCACAGTCGAGCATACCCTTGCCAACGAAGCCTGCGTGTGCAGGTTCGTGACCCGAGCCACCACCTGAAATAAGGGTTACTTTGTTCTTATCGATAACTTTCTTTTTAACAACTTTATATTTTTCTACGAATTCAAGTTCCGGATGTGCCTTAGCAAGGCCGTGACACATATCGTATACGAAACTTTCAGCAGTATTCATTATTTTCTTCATAAAAATTTTACCTCCAAATAATGGATATGCCGATAGTTATCCTATCGGCATATCTTGGTTTTAGTTGAGATTAGTCGCAGCAATCACAGTCACAGCCGCCGTATTTGTAGTCGTAACCAATCTTGTCAGCAGTCTTGATAGCAGATGCTACCATAGCTGGGGTTACAGGGAATGGCATATTGTGAACGGATTCGTCTGGGATACAGGTCTTTTCTGCGATAGCCATTAGCATTTCGTCGTCGATAGAATCGGTGCCGATATCCTTTAAGCAAACGGGTAGACCAACGTTCAAGCAGAAGTCGAGAACTTCGTAGAGTTCTTCTTCGGGTGAGTTTTCAAGTACGAGTTGGCAGATGGTTCCGAATGCAACCATTTCGCCGTGATAGAACTTGGTGTGTGCGGGAAGAAGAGTTAGACCGTCGTGGATTGCGTGAGCTGCTGCAAGACCTGCGCTTTCAAAGCCAAGACCTGATAGAAGGATGTTGGTTTCGATGATGTTTTCAAGAGCGGTGGTTACAACGTTATTTTCGCAAGCTGCAACTGCCTTAGCGCCGTCAGCGAGAAGGGTCTTGTAGCAAAGTTGTGCCATTGCGTATGCTGCCATAGTTCCGCCAGCAAGGAGAGTACCCTTTGCGCGGTTTGCGCCACAAGGTAGACCAGCGTTTACGTTTGCATAGCTTTGAACGTTTGCACGTGCTTCAAAGTAGGTTGCAAGAGCGTCGCCCATACCGCTGATAAGGAAGCGAGCGGGAGCGTTGGCGATAACGGTGGTATCGATAAGAACTACGCTTGGGCTTTGACGGAAGTATGCATAGTCGTCAAAGTGATGGTCGGGAGTATAAAGAACTGCACTGTGAGAAGTGGGAGCGTCGGTAGCCGCGATGGTGGGGCAGATGATTAGGTTTGAGCCGGCTGCAACACACTTTGAAGTATCAAGAGCTTTACCGCCGCCAAGGCCGATAGTACAAGCGCACTTGTTAGCCTTTGCGATTGCTTGCAATCTTGCAACTTCTTCACGAGAACATTCGCCACCGAAGTCAACGATTACGAGTTCAACGCCATATTTCTTTTGGGTTGCTTCGAGCTTATCAGCTACCAACTTTTTAGCAAAGTTATCAGCGATAAGTAGAGCCTTTTTACCAAAGGTCTTTACGAAATAGCCGAGGTTTAGAAGTTCGTCTTCACCTTGAACGTACTTGGTGGGGCAAATAAATGCTTTTCTCATTATAATTTCTCCTTATATTGGAATTTTTTTATTATAATAAAATTATAATACCAAAATATGGCTTAGTCAATACCCAATTTTTTATATAAAACCTTATTATTATAATATTTTGATATATTTTAGGATAATCTACTGTAAACTTGAAATCAAAATGGAGTTATGATATACTTTTTTTATGGGATTTTTTGATAATCAACTTGAATTATCCGTAACCAGCGCATCGGGAATCGAAGCGGTTACCAAGCGCGAATTGGAAGGCTTGGGTTACGCTCCGAGCGGTGCCATTTACGGCCGTATTTCTTTTAGTGGCGACTATCGCGATATGGCGCGCGCCAATATGATGCTACGCACGGCAAACCGTGTGTTTATTAATATTGCACGCTTTAAGGCCGAGACCTTTGACGATTTGTTTGAAGGTATCAAGGCTATTCCGTGGCAAACCATTATCCCCAAAAACGCACGCGTGGTCGTCAACGCAAAGTCCTTCAAGAGCAAGCTGTACGCCCTATCGAGCATACAAAAAATCACCAAAAAAGCCATCGTCGTTGCAATGGGCAATCTGTTTGAAAGCGGTGGTACTTATACCATAGAAGTAGTCGTAAACGAAGACGAAGTATTGGTAGCACTCGACACGTCGGGCACCGCTCTACACAAGCGCGGATATCGCACCTACGTCGGCGAAGCACCCCTTAGAGAAACCCTTGCAAGCGCTATAATTCTACTATCCGTCTGGAAGTGGGATAGACCTTTCATAGACCCATTCTGCGGCAGTGGTACGCTCCCTATCGAAGCGGCTCTCATCGGCACCAACACCGCACCCGGTCTAAATAGAGAGTTCGCCTACGAAAACTTCATAAAAGCTCCGTCGGTAAAGGCATCCGTCAAGGAAGAAGCTATGGACCTAATAGAGCGCGACAGAGATTTGCGTATAAGCGGATTCGATATCAGCAAAGACGCCGTATCCCTTGCTATGCGCCACGCTCAAAACGCAGGGGTAAGCGACAAAATCCACTTCCAGGTAGCCGATATGCGTACTTTGCGCTCACGCTTTAGCCACGGCGTAATTTGCACCAACCCACCCTACGGCGAAAGACTTCTCAAAGAAGACGAGCTCAAAACGTTATACAAGGACTTCGGCGACGTATATCGTTCCCTTGACGAGTGGAGTGCCTACGTTATCACTTCATACGGCAACTTTGAGCACTTTTTCGGCAAAAAGTCGGATAAAACTCGCAAACTTTACAATTCCGAACTTGAATGTAAACTATATAGATATCTTGGCGCACCGCCAAAAAGGAAGTAGCTAATATGAAAAAGCTTATCGTAATTTTAGTTCTTGCTATTTTCGCATCCGTTGGTATCAGCGTTACCGCTTTAGAGCTTGGCCTTGTGGATAGGAAAGACGCTAACCCCACCTATCTAAGCTACGTTGAGCCCGAAGACGGCTCTACCCCCTACTTCGTTAAGAAGTACGTAGATACGGACGAAATCTCAGATGAGCCCCTAAAGGTTATAACTTTTACCGACACCCATATCGGTAACGGAAAGGAAGCAAGCGACGTTATATCCCTTACCATAATCGATAGAGTTATCAAGGAAAAGCAGCCCGATTTGGTTGTAATTACGGGTGACGTTTGTCTTGGTAGCGAAGCGCTAAGCGGCGTAGATGCTTTAGCAAAGGTATTTGAAACCAACAAGACCTATTGGGCGGTAGTCCTTGGCAACCATGACGCAGAAGCTGAAAACGGCCCCACGCGCGAAGAACTAATTAGATATTACGAAGCTAAGCCCTATTCTCTCACCAAGGAAGGTCCCATCGACCAAGGCGAAGGCAACTATATGATAAACCACGTTACCACCAAAGGCGTAACCCACACGTTGGTATTTATCGACAGCGGCGCATACGTTACCCCCGAAACTTGCGCGCAGTACGGCTATAAATACGTAGGCGGCTACGACTTTGTAAAGCCCGAGCAAATGGAGTGGTACACCCAAACCTTGACCGAAATCAAGGAAAGCAACGGCGGCGTTATGCCCGAGTCCACTATGTTTATGCACATTCCCGTAGTAGAGCATCACTATATAGACAATAACGCATACCTATACGGCGCTAAGCTTGAGCCCAGCTGCCCAAGTGACATCAATTCGGGACTATTCA
>JAFTZC010000033.1 GCA_017461065.1 Clostridia bacterium
AACGAATATATTCCCCACGCGGAGTATATAATTAGCTATGGAGAAAGTAAAATACCTATTAAGTGGCGTGAAGACAAATAATTTTTCAAAATTTTGGGATATTTAGTAGACACAAAAAATATCTTATGCTATACTACATAGGCAATCAAATGGCGCCATAGCCAAGCGGTAAGGCAAGGGTCTGCAACACCCGTATCCCCAGTTCGATTCTGGGTGGCGCCTCCAAAAAAATGAAGCAACCTAATCGGGTTGCTTTATTTTTTATCCAAGCCGACGAAGGTGCCTTGGAATGTAATCTGCATTACTGCCCTCGGCTTAATTAACGATTCCATTCGGTATAGTTGTGTTATTAACCACTCTTTATAACATAATTTTAACATTACTACGTTATAATTATATTCTAAAAGCCTAACAAACGACTGCTTAATTGACATACTATTGGAGAGATGAATGGAAAAACTTACATTAAAAAAATATTTTGCCTTAAGACTCAAAGATAAAGCTTTTGCTATCACCCTTGCAATTTATATGTTGCTTTGTCTGCTTTCAGCGATACATTGGTGCATAAACTTTGTGCTTAGAGATTTACTTATGTCTTTAGCCTTTATTGCCGTTGCTCCTCTCATCATAATCGCTGAGCACTTCATAAAATTCCGCTCGGGCTTGCTATTTACCATTGGTGTTTTCATAATATCGTTCGGCTCAATTTTGGGCTCTTCGTTTAATTTGTATACAGTCGTACCTTTTTTTGATACTATTCTACATGGGCTTTCTGGGGTATTATTCGGATGTCTTGGATTTACCCTTGCCGAAAGATTTTTCGGCAAGGCTTCCGATAAGAAAAAATTCTTTGGCTCATTGGTTTTTGCTTTGAGCTTTAGCCTGGCAATCGCAGTTTTATGGGAAATTTTTGAGTTTACTTGTACCATTCTATTAGGGTTTGACATGATGGAAGATACTGTTGTAACAAATGTAAACTCATACCTTCTTGCCGGAAGCCACGCAAAATCGGTTGAATTGGATAACATCGCTAAAACAGTAATCTATTATGGTAATGACCATACATACACTATAAACGGATACCTTGACATTGGACTAATCGATACTTTAGCCGACATGATTATATGTACAATTGGGTCGATAGTATTTATGATAACTTCCATTATTGGCTTCTTCAAATGTCCAAAAATCAACCAACTGCTTATTCCTCAAGTAATTTGTGATACTCACTAAACTCAGCCCTACGCTCAACAAGGATATTGCATTCCTCACTCCTCATTCTCTAAAACGCGATTATTTAGATGAGATACAAGCAAATAATAACACCCCGAAGGGTTGCTGTACTTGGCGTACTGCGCCCTGACGGGGTGTTGTTAATTTGTGAAGTAGGTCGCTAAAGAATCGCGTTTTTAACTGTTGTAATCGTAGGCTACCTTATTCTTTCTTTCTCCTAATAGGTTTAGGATATACCCATCCTCTACCTTACACCACCACCTTGGATCGGGGGTTGGTAGGTCTTCAAGTATATCTTCGTCGGTGATGTCGCTTTCTTTGGTTACTTCCATGTCCTTGATTTTTATCGAATATAATGGTAACTCTTCTTCGACGTCAAATAACTCTACTAAGAAGCTACTACCCCTAATCGGCGCGTGAACAATTGCACCTTTCGTTCCTTTTTTTATCCCTTGGCTTATATAATTATCATTTAGAATTATTATTGAGTCATATAATTTCATTATTCCTTTATCTCCTTATCTTTTACTAAAGGTGTTGCAACGTATAACTTGCCATTTGGATATACGACACAGCCGGTATAGCATCTAAATTTTTTTCCAGCAGATAAACCTTTGCCTTCAATGGTATAAAAAACAGCTATTCTTTGTCCGTATTTATCGAGTGTTTTAATTTTATAATTGCCTTTTAAAAACTCACGTTCTACAGCATCATATATTTTGGCAAATATAAATGGTAAATCTTCAATAAAATACCCCATTGAATGAATCATTTTAGTTTTGTTTTCTTCGGCAAACAAATACTTTTTTAATTTGTTGGTTGGAAATTCTATTTCTATATGATTCAAGTATACTTCATTATACGTACATTTGCAATAAGGATGTCGATAATTGGGCATGTTATTGCTTAAAAATATCGTGTTGTTTAGTGCTACACAAAGTGGGCAAGTACGTGTGCGAGCGTCATAATGCGCCGTACCTGAGCAAACCTCTAAATCAAGAAAGGATTCATTCCTTCTAATTAACCATTTGTTTTGTTTAGACAGCAACATTTCCTTAAAAAATTCTATTAATTCGTTCATAAATCTCCTTTTGTTATCATTAACTCATAAAACGTGATTATTTAGATGAGATAGTATCTCAAATGCGAAATGCGAAATGCGAAATGCTTGCAAAAATGAGGAATGGTGAATGAGGAATGAGGAGTGGGCTTCATTCCGCTTACGCTCCACTCACAAGGATTATTTCACTCCTAACTCATCACTCCTAATTCATCACTCTCATAAAACGCGTTAGTTTGGATGAAAGCCGACCATAACTTACTCTCTAAAAACGCGATTATTTAGATGAAGAGCGCGAAAAAGGCGAATTTCCGAAAGGTTGCTGTAGTGAACCTACTGCGCCTTGAGAAAATTCGCCTTTGACAATGCTATTCGCTAAATAATCGCGTTTTACTTGATGAGTTCGTCTTTTATAAGCTCTATGTCCGTCTTAATAACTTCTACAATCTTTAGCTTCTCGGCAAGACTGTCAACAAGCTGTTGATACTTTTCTTCACGAGCTTTGCTATCCTTCATTTGGGTGATGAATAACCCTACGAATAGCATTGCCCATAGGCCGCTGTTCAATGCGGTTTCCCAGATTTGTTCCCACATAGGCTACTCCTTTTTGCCGAGTGGCTCGGCGGTGGTTTTTGGTTTGTTTTGGGTGGTTTTTGGCGATTTTTGCTTGGTTTTTAGCGGTTTTGCAAGCTCTGCAATCTTGGCTAAACACTCCTTGCATAGCCTCAAACTTTGGCTACTCATAGTGTCTTGGCGATAAATAACGTAGTCCGCCATATTCCTGCAAGCGCCGTTGTCACACTTGGTTTTAACTTTTATCTCTCTTAGTTCCATTTGCTCTCCTTTGGCGCTCTATCTCGCCATATTCCAATAAATTAGATTAAAATACTCCTCTCTGCCAAGCAGATTTAGTAGCTCCTCGGCAACAGACTCCATCATCTTTTCCGCCTGCTCCTTGCTGAAATTTTGATAGAAAGTCTTTGCCATATCCACCCTGCGAGTGTACTCGACACGCTTTTCGGCACTGATGCCAAAGACCTTTTCGTGCGCTTGCTCGCGCTCCATCTCGGCAAATAAAGCGCTTTGGCGCTCGGCACGTAGCTCGCTTAGCTTCTCGGCACGAGTTTGCTGATACTCCAGCTCCTTTTTACGTACGTCAAGATTGTACTTGTTGATTTCTTCAAGGCGCTTTTCTTCCTTTTCGCGTAGCTTTTGGAGCTTCTCTTGTAGGTCGGCGGAGTAGTTTAGGTCGTAGCTCTCCATAGCGTTTTTGAACTCCGTTTCCGCTTCCTTTATCGAGTGCTGTAGCTCGGTGTACTTGCGGTCGTACTTCTCGTCGATGAGCGCGCTCTCGTAGTCGTAACCGTCCTTTAAGGTACGCTCGCCGCTAAGGTTGATGGTAGAATTGGTTAGCCCCTTGAATATCATATCGTCGCGGTGGTCTTCCTTAGCTGCAAGGTAGCTTTCCTTGAGTTCCGCTTCGTCAAGTGCTTCTTGATACTCGGCGCTCTCGCGCTTGCTCTTAGCGTCGTAGACCTCTTTTTCGTAGCGCTCGGTTGCTTCGTTTACGTCACTTACGTAGTCGGGGAGCAGCTCCGCTTCCACTTCCGCCTTTAGCTCATCGTCGGTTTTTGGCACGTACTCCTTTTCGCTTAGGCCAAGCGTACTTGGTAGAGTGGGCGCGCTGAGGTCCACGCCCGTCACCCCTGCTCGGTACTCGTTGTCCATCTCGATTAGCGTGTTGATGAGCGCGTCCGACGTAGTGTTTTCGCTTACCCTGGGGTTTTGGTACTCACCTTCCGCGAGCGCGACTTTGTCCTCTTTGGACTTCCCTATTTTACTTAGCGTATACCCAAAGTTCTTTAGTAGTTGTTTGAAGGCGCTCGCTCCGTCACTCAAAATCGAGCTAAGCCCTTTTTTAGCGGAAGTGCTTTTAGCCCCTTTGGACCAAGAAGAATCGCGCTCGTTTTGGCGCTTGATTTCATTGATAAAATCTTCGTATACTCCCATATCTTACGCCCCCTTTTCGATGGTTGCCTTTAGCTCTTCGACACGCGCGGTAAGTATCATTACGCGGTCTTTGAGCTCGGATAGGCTCCTTAAAATTTCGTTGTAACTCATTAGTTATACCTCCTGATTTTGTCAAAAATTAGCGCCAAGCCCCTTACGAATAAATCGCCTTCGGAGCGGAGCTCGTAGCAAAAATCATAGCCGATACTCCTAAAATTTTGGGCGCCGTGGTCGCCACCGTATATCACTCGGCTGATACTCTTGCCGTCCTGCATAACCTTTAGGACAAGGGTGTGGTCGGTGTCGATATACACACGCCTAAGGTTCTTAAGCGTGCCCCTATCGCTTAGGTTGGTGCGAGACGAGCGGTAGAGCTTTTGAGAATAGCTTCCGTATATCTTGCCGTCGTCGGTCAGTTTGCCGGCTCGGTGGGAACGAGCGTTGCCGTATATGACGAAAATTTCCTTGACGTCCCTTGTAAGCACGGGGAAAAATCCTACTATATCCGCGCCGCGCATAATCCCTAACGTACCCGTGACGACGTTGAAATATATCACGCCGTTATTGTAGTATACGCCCATATCTTCCTCGTCACCAACGAGCTCCCCTTCCGTCTTTAATCTGCAAGCAAGGTAGTAGACGTCGTCGAAGTAAGTGGCTACGGCGTGGGTGACGTTTTCAACGAGCGCCATCACTCCGCTTAGCACTTCCCTTAGGCTCAAGCCGTCGAATGAATAAAGCTTGGTGCCGAGTGTAAAATATAT
>JAFTZC010000034.1 GCA_017461065.1 Clostridia bacterium
TCATGATGGCTTGCCATCAATTCATTGCGATATAATTTCGCACTTCGCATTTTAAAAATAATTACGTTTTAAACTAATCTTAAATTGACTAAATATGGCGCAAAATAGAAATTAAAAATTTATTGTTGCAATTTGATATAGCTGTGATATAATAGTATCAATAAATCAGGGGAAAACCCTATAATAATTAGGAGGCAAAATAATGAAAAAAGCTCTTTCAATTATCGCAGTTCTCGCTCTCGTAGCAGTTCTTGGCGTAGCTCTCGTAGCTTGTGTTCCAAGTGATCCTGATAAGGCAGTTGCTAACCTTAAAGAAGCTGGTTACATTACCACCGTAGCTAAAGCAAGTGACGGTATCGGTGTTCAATATGGTCTTGAAGCAGCATATGGTAAAGGCTGTATCGCAACCGTTGGCGGAACTTATGTTTCAACCGGTGGTGGCGGAATGATTAACCTTGTATACTTTGATTCCGTTGAAAATGCAAAAGCATATTGGGATACCATCAAAGACAATGAGGTAGATGAAGGCTGGAAAGCAGCAAGAAGCGGTAAAGTTGTTTATGCTGGTACCGAAGCTGCAGTTAAAGCAGTTGGCTAAAATTTAACTCAACAAAAAAAGAGAAGCTCGTATGAGCTTCTCTTTTTTGTGCTTTTTTGTGTGTTTAAGGCCTTTTACTTTCTTGCAATAGCCTTTTTAACGGCAGATACGACGTCGCATACTTCCATATTCATTGCCTTGCGGAGATATGGAACTTTGCCTACTTCGCCAAACTTTTCCTTTACGCCAACGGACTCAACGGGTACGGGATAGTTTTCGGAAAGAACTTCACATACTGCACTACGGAGCGCGCCCATAACGTTGTGGTTTTCGGCAGTTACCACTGCGCCCGTCTTCTTTGCAGATGCTACGATGGTATCGCCGTCGATAGGCTTTACGGTATGGCAACATACGACTTCAACGCTGACGCCCTCTTTTGCCATTTCATCGGCTGCTTGGAGCGCGGTTTCAACCATAATGCCACTTGCAACTATAGTGCAATCGGTGCCTTGACGCATAATGCGTGCCTTTAAAATATTAACTTCGTCGCTTTCCTTGGTGAGAAGTGCAGGACACTTACGGTGCATTCTAACGTAGCAAGGATAGGGATATGCGTGAATTTGTGGAAGTGCTTTTGCAAACTCCATAGTATCGGTGGGCTCGTAAATCAAAATGTTTGGTATTGAGCGTAGCATACCGATGTCTTCAAGCGCCATATGAGTACCGCCGTTAAGTTCTGCAGAAATTCCGGGGTCGGTGCCGATAATCTTTACGTTTTGTTGTGCGTAGCAAATGGAAATCATAATTTGGTCGGCGCATCTTCTAGTTGCAAAGGGTGCAAACGAGCTGATATACGGCTTAAAGCCATAGCTGCTTAGTCCCGCCGCCATACTTGCCATATTTGCTTCGGCAATACCGATATCAAAACATCTATCGGGGAATTCCTTATATAATACGTTGGTGCCTGCGCACTTTGCAAGGTCTGCGTCAAGCATAACGACGTTGGGGTCGCTTGAAAGCACGTTACGCATATGGTCAACTAATACTTCTTTCATCAAGGTTTTTTCATTAATTTCCATACTATTCACCTCTTATTTCCTTTATGCCTTGTGCGCGCATTTCGGGAGTAATCGACATTGAGTGAGAGCCAACGAGTGCGTTCTCAACGTAACTTACGCCCTTGCCCTTAACGGTGTTCATAATAATCATCTTGGGCTTGCCTTCGTATGCCTTTGCTTCGGTAATAGCGTTGTCGATAGCATCTACGTCGTTACCGTCGATAACCCATACCTTCCAACCGAATGCTTCCCACTTTTTATCAAGGGGGCTTAGCTCGTTGATAGCTGAAATATAGTTATCAAGTTGCATCTTGTTGTAGTCGGTAAAGGCGATAATATTATCAAGCTTTGCGTGGCCTGCGTACATTGCGGCTTCCCAAATTTGACCTTCTTGGCTTTCACCGTCACCGATGATAGCGTAAACGGTTGCGCCGTCCTTTCTAAGACGAGAGCCGAGTGCAACGCCTACTGCACAGCTGAAGCCTTGACCAAGCGAGCCTGCCGTCATATCAACGCCGGGAGTCTTGTTCATATCGCAGTGGCTGGGCAAAGTGGTGCCGCCTTGGTTTAGGGTTTCCAATACTTCTTTTGGGAAAAAGCCCACTTCTGCGAGCACTGCATAAATAGCGGGGCCTGCGTGTCCCTTGGAGCATACGAGTCTATCTCTGCCCTCCATTTGTGGGTTGGTTGCATCGTATTTAAGATGCTTTCCGTAGAGTACGGCAAGAAGGTCTGCGATAGATAGACATCCACCGATATGACCTACTCCAAGTGAGCCGATACAATTAACGATGTTTTCTCTTATATTTTGAGCAAGAGCTACAAGGTTTTGATTTCTCATCATTTTCTCCTTAAAAAGTAGTACCTATATTTTATATGCACGCGCGCGTAAAGTCAAGAGTTAAAGTTCCATAAAGAACGTAATACCGCCAAAGAAAGGTGCTTTTTCCTTAAAACCATACTTGCGATAGAAGTTTACGCCCTTGGCATTTGCCGCACCACAGCCGAGATGCACTCCCTTTACTCCCCTCTCCTTAAGGTGAGATACGAGTGCGTCCATTAAGCGTGTGCCCGTGCCTTGACGTTGTCCCTCGGGCAATATATCAATATGTAAATGTGCAGGATACTCCTTGCGTACCTTGCGCGCAAAAAACTCGCCTGCATAGTGGAACAAATACCTATATAGGCTAAGCTTTTTGAGATTAGGCGCGTACTTTTGCTTGAATATCCTTTGATATCTCTCGTCGTCGGGCGCTGAGATTACGTACCCTACCGCTTCGTCACGCTCGTTGACGGCAACGAAACAGCTTTCGGGCTCTTCATTAATATAATAGTCGCAGTACATCAAGTATAAAATTTGCTTGCCCTTTTCCGAATCAAAACCCGAAGAAGTCTTAAAGCAAATTTCGTGCATTCTCTCGTAATCTTTTGGCTGATATGGTCTGATTTCCATATAAAAGTCCCTTGATTTTAGTAATTTTTAATCAAAAAAAGTGGCTTTACGCCACTCTTTTCTTGTTGTTTTATCGTTATGCTTCTACGATAGCGCCGGTGGGGCAAGCTTCGGTGCAAGCGCCGCAACCAAGGCAGGTATCTTGATCGATAACGCAAACGCCATCTTGTTCAGAGATAGCTTCTACGGGGCAAGTGCCAGCACAAGCGCCACAACCTACACATTCATCTTTGTTAATAACATATGCCATAATTGTTCTCCTTGAGTGTGAAATGTATTTATATAATTATATTATCACTCGCACGCGCGAATGTCAATAGCTTTTTAATCTTCGGGGTCGTTTTCCACGTTTTGGGAAGCGCTGTTTTTGCTCTTGATATCGCTTAGCGGATATCTTTTGATGGTGTAGGCTCCTTCTTCGGTTTCAATCTTGACCTTAACCTCTTGACGAAGGGCATCGTTCTCCATAACGGTTGCTTCGCCGTCGGGAGTAATTACCGTGGAATGCTCCTTGGGCATCTTCTTGCTCATATCTTGATAGTAAGCGTTTTCGTACCTTAAACAACACATAAGCTTGCCGCAACATCCGTTGATTTTGGTGGGATTTAGGGATAAACCTTGATATTTTGCCATCTTCATAGATACCTTTTCGTAATCTTGCAAGAAGGTGGTGCAGCAGCAAGGTCTTCCGCATTGAGCAAGCGCTCCACGAAGTTTGATATCTTCCCTTTCGTATATTTGACGAAGCTCGATACGGTTGTGGAATAGTCCTGCAAGGTCCCTTACCAACTCACGGAAGTCAATCCTTGACTCTGCGGTAAAGTAGATGATTATCTTTGCCCTATCAAAAGTGTACTCGGCGTCAACTATCTTCATAGGAAGATTGTGTGCGTTTACCTTTTGGACGGTTTCTTTGACTATTCTATCGCGCTCTTTAAGGTTGGCTTCGTTTTGCTCCTCGTCCTTTTGGGTGGCCTTGCGAATGATAGGCTTGAGCGGTGCAACGATTTCGTCGTCGGATACTTCCTTGACACCTTGCACTACTTTGCCAAATTCAACGCCCCTGGCGGTTTCCAAAATAACGCTATCACCCTCGACAAGTTCGATGTCTTTGGGGTCGAAATAGTACGTTTTTTGGTTGGTTTTGAACTTAATTCCTACCACTATTGCCATTTATACTTTGCCTCCAATATTTTAAATAGTACCCTTTCTGCAACCGTAACTGGCGAAATATACGAATTGAGCATTGCTTGTCCTTGATTGACTTCAAGTATAGCCATTGCTACCGATGCGGTAGTATAGCCTTCGGCTATAAGCTGAATATCGTAGTCGCGATTGCGGGTGGTATAGGGCGTTTTTGCCCCACTGACTTTGATTGCAACGTCCTTTAGAATTATCGAGAAAAACTCCAAAGTTCTTGCGATATTTTCCTTGGAAAAAATTGAGTTTCCTATATAATCAACCACCATAGTGGAGTTTTTGCAGTTTTTTAGCACTTCAAAACACTCGCTGTATTGATTGTAATATCCCTCGTCTTCAACAAATAGATATGCCCTTTCAAACGAGCCGTCCGAAAGCGCAGACGCGATTTCCGCAATAGAGCGTGAATATCCGTCTTTGATAAGCTCGTTATGAATATCTTCTGCAGTAAACTTAGGTAGATAGGATAGCTTTGCACGGCTCTTTATCGTTTGAAGTATAGCGTACGTGCTACCTGCAAAAAGTGCGATAATTACGTTTTTTGGCGGTTCTTCAAACACTTTTAGCAACTTGTTTTGGACTGCCGGTGCTACCGAGTCGAAGTTGTCGATAAAAAATATCCTTTTGCTTGCTCCGCTCGAGCGGTCGTCGTCTTTGACGTCGTTGCCTTCCCAGCTCGATTTATAGCTTTCTTCAATCAAGCTTTCGGCCATTTTAACGTTCATTTTGCCGTCTAAATTATAGTAATGCACGCCTAAATGTGCGTCGTTGTATATCTTGTCACAGGTGTCGCATACTCCGCAACCGCCTGCTCTACACAAAATAGTTGACGCAAATAAACGCATGTATTTCCTTCTCGCAAGCTTATCTTCGCCTAAAAAAAGGTAAGCGTGAGAAATTTTATCCCCGCTTAGGTCCTTTTTGAAATCAAGATATGCTTTGCTGTTTTGCAGAAGGTCGCCTATCATACTATGCCTTTTTCTTTGAACGCTTGTATTATTGCCTTATGAGTGACGTTTTTATCTTCGTCCGGTACGATTGATACGATTCTTTCGGGCTCGCGCTTGGCCATTTCCTTGAATCCCTTGTAGCACAATGCGTGGAATTCGTGAGATTCCCCTTCCATTCTGTCGTTAAGAATGACGGTGCCGTTACGCTTGCGCCAGCTGTTGGCAGGGTCCATATCGATAAAGATAGTAAGGTCGGGCATACAGTTATCCCTTGCGTATGCGTTGATTTCGTATACGTTGTCGATACCAAGACTGCGCGCAACTCCTTGATATGCAAGCGAGCTATCGATATACCTATCGCAAACTACAACCTTGCCTGCTTCAAGCGACGGCTTAATAAGGTTGTTGATGTGCTCCATTCTTGCAACGGCAAAAAGTTCGGCTTCAATCCTTGGTGAAACCGCCAAGTTTTTATCAAGCAAAATGCCCCTTATCCTTTCGGCAATGGGAGTGCCACCCGGCTCGCGAGTGAAGATTGCATCGATACCTTCTTTTTCAAAATAATCATTGAGAAGTCTGAGCTGGGTAGATTTGCCTACGCCTTCACAGCCTTCAACGGTAATAAATTTGCCTTTCGTATTCATATTAGGTCTGCCCCTATTTTTCTCACTGATTATTTTAACACAAGAGCATAGCTCTTTTCAAGACCAAAGGTGAATTTGGAAAACTCTTTCAAAAACTCCACTTGTTCTTTGGTGATAGTTTCCCCTGCTACTACGACGGGCACTCCTGGGGGATAAAGACCTATCTCGCCGTAACTTGCCCTGCCGACGGCTTCGTCAAGAGATACTTCTTCGTAGCTTGAACCAAACTTTAGCTCAACCATCTCTTTGCCATTAGGGGTAGGCAACGCTTGATAGTCTCCTTTATAAGAATAACCTTCCAAAGCATCGCAAAGCGCGTCGAGATGCACGTAGTTAAAGGGCGTAACGATAAAGACTAGCTTGTTGCCATAAACCATTTCGGGATAAATGCCTTGGCTTTCAAGATACTCTCTTACTTCGTCGGCGTTATCCGTCGTTTCTACGACGAGTCGCGTTTTGTCGGCAGTCGGCACTACGCTAAACGGAGTACATTGCGCCCGACAAGTAAAGTGCTCCACTTCTTTTACCACTTGTTGATATAGCCTTTCGCCGTCCTTTTGAAGCAAGCTTACGGCACTTTCAATAGAACTCATCACGAGATAGTTTGGCGAAGTGGTATGTATCTCTTTGAAGGCAAGCAGTATCTCTTTTTTATACTCATCCGTATAACAAAGCGACGCTCCGCCGGTTAGCGTTTGCATCGTTTTGTGTTGAGAATGGATGACTAAATCGGCAAATTTCGTTGCCGGGTCCGGCAAAAGTGAGCAAAATGCAAAGTGTGCACCGTGGGAGGCGTCTACTACTAAAATAACGTCTAACTCGTCGGTTATTTCCCTTATCTCTTTTAGGTTCAAAGTCGCACCAAAATAGTTAGGCGAAGTACAAACAAGTACCTTTGCACCGCTTTCTACAAGTGCACCCCTAATATCTATCCCTCTATAAAGATAGGCGCGCGCGCAGTTTATCCTTAGTGCGTTATATACCGATTTATGTGCCTCTCCGTAAAGCAAAAACGTGCCCTTATCCCTAAGTGCCCTAACGACGGTATGTATAAGAGCGGTTGCCCCCGCCGTAGAGTAGAGTACGTTTTCCACTCCGTAGGCCTTTGCTACTTCACGCTCGCTCTCAAGGATAACGCCCTTTGCTTCCAATAGATTGTCACTATAAGAAAGCTCGGTTACGTCAAGCCTTGTATCTATAACGATACCCCCGTTGTGTGCGGGGGTATGAAATGAAAGGTGATTTGCCTTTTTATTTAGCGAGTCGTTTAGCGGTGTAAGCATATTAGCCCTTGATGGGTTTCATCGTTGGGAACAAGAGTACGTCACGGATAGAAGATGCATCGGTTAAAAGCATAATCATTCTATCGATACCAATGCCCATACCGCCCGTTGGGGGTAGGCCGTATTCAAGTGCGGTTACGTAGTCGTCGTCCATCATTTGAGCTTCGTCGTCACCCTTTTCGCGCTCTTTTACTTGGTCTTCAAAACGCTTGCGTTGGTCGATGGGGTCGTTTAGTTCGCTGAAAGCGTTACCCATTTCACAGCAGTTCATAAAGAACTCGAAACGCTCGGTCAAACGCTTGTCGCTTGCCTTACGCTTAGCAAGGGGTGATACTTCAACGGGATAATCAAGTACGAAGGTAGGTTGTACGAGCTTGCTTTCAAGTAGTTCGTCGAAGATTTGGTATAGGAGCTTGCCCCAAGTTACGTCTTTTGCAACTTCAAGACCAAGTGCCTTTGCCTTTTCGATAAGAACGGGGAGTTCTTCGGCGTTAAAGTCGATGCCGAGTTCTTCCTTGACGAGATCGGCCATAGTAACCTTTCTCCATTCGCCGCCAAGTTCGATGGTCTTGCCTTGATAATTAATGGTGGTGGTACCGAGCACCTTGTTTGCTACGTACTTAAATAGACCTTCGGCGATTTCCATCATACCATAATAATCGGTATATGCTTCGTAAAGCTCGATGGTGGTAAACTCGGGATTGTGACGGGTGTCCATACCTTCGTTACGGAACAATCTGCCCATTTCGTAAACCTTATCAAAGCCACCTACAATAAGTCTCTTTAGGTAAAGCTCGGGAGCTATACGTAGATACATATCGATATCAAGGGTGTTGTGGTGGGTGATGAACGGGCGTGCGTTTGCACCGCTTGGAATGGTGTTAAGAATGGGGGTGTCAACTTCGATATAGCCACGGTTATTAAGGTACTCGCGAATAGCGGTGATGATTTGTGAGCGCTTTACGAAAGTATCTTTAACTTCGGGATTTACGATAAGGTCAACGTAACGTTGACGATAACGAGTATCTTGGTCCTTTAGTCCGTGGTATTTTTCGGGAAGTGGAAGAAGTGACTTGGATAGTAGAGTATATTTATCTGCCTTGATGGAAATTTCACCCTTGTGCGTGGTGAAAACTTCCCCTACTATACCAACGATATCACCGATATCGAGCTTCTTGAATGAAGCATAAGCTTCTTCGCCGAGAGCGTCGATTCTAACGTAAGATTGAATTCTGTCAGAGCCGTCTTGGATATGAATAAAGCTTGCTTTACCCATAACGCGCTTTGACATAATACGCCCTGCGATAGATACTACTTTACCTTCGTAGTCGGCGTAGTTTGCAAAGATATCTTTTGCCGTTGCAGTCACTTCATACTTAACTTGTTCGTATGGGTCGGCGCCTGCTGCTCTAAGGTCTTCGAGCTTTTGGTGACGAACTGCAATGATTTCGTTTATATCTTGAACTTCTTCTACTTGGGGTTGTTGAACCTTCTTGTTTTCTTGAGTCATAGTAATTCCTTATTTGCTGATGTTTAGTACTTTTAGCGTGATAAAATTGCCACCGGGCACTTTGAAAGAGACGGTTTCGCCCTTCTTTTTGCCGATTAGAGCTGCACCAAGAGGTGATTCGTCGCTGATTTTGTTGTTTGCCGTATCAACTTCGATGCGGTTTAGGATTTGATAGGTTTCAGCGTCTTCTTCGTCATCACCATCATAAAGAACCTTTACGACGTTACCTACTGCTATCTCTTTGGTGCTAAGCAAGCTTGTATCAATGGGGTATGCCTTAGAGAGGATTTCTTCGGTCTTGTAAATTTCGATTTCCAACTTTTCTTGTGCGTCCTTTGCTGCAGTGTATTCTGCGTTTTCGCTTAGGTCGCCAAACTCTTTTGCCGTTTTGAGAGCAAGAGCGATTTCCGCTTTACCGGTGGTCTTTAGCTCTTGGAGCTTGTTAGTTAGCTCGTCGAACTTCTTTTGGGTGAGCGGTATAGTTTTTTCCATAGTTACCTCCAATAGTCCAATTTAGACAATGCACTAAATTATATATTATATATTTAATTAAGTCAATTTATTTTTGCGCTTATTTTCGTTAATTTTTCGGCCTATTTTAACCTTTTTTGCGCCAAGCCCCTACATAAAGAAAGCAAACTCTTTTGGCTTGCTCAAAGGGGTCTATCTTATAACATATTAATTTTACGCGCGATTATTCACCTTAATACAGTCAAATTTGCGGAGCACGTCGGTGCTCCGCAAATCTTTTTTCTTTTGTAAATCCTATGCGAGCTTGCTGATTGCGCTTAGGAAGCCCTTTTCTTCTTCTGCAATAACGATGATTTCTTCTTGCTTGGAGTACTCTACGATTGGTGACAAGCTTTGCTTATCGTTTCTGTCTTGAGATACTACCATTGCAGATACGCTGTCGCCTGCAAGAAGTGCTACCATAACTTCGCTATATGCCTTTGCGATTGCAAATGGGAGAAGTACCTTTTCTTCTCTGGTAAGCTTATCTTGCCTTACCTTACCCTTGCCGTTTACGTAAAGGAGAAGCTTGCCTTCGTCGGTTTGGTCGATATAGTAGCGGTTCTTTGATGCGAGCTTTACGATAGCGTTTGCCTTGTCAACGATTAGTCCTGCAAGGTCGCTTGCGATAACTGCACCCTCTTTGATTGCGGCGCTTAGGTCGTCAATACCCTTGATTTTTGCTTGTACGAATGAAAGTGACTTGTTGGAGTCGATAAGCTCTGCATAACGATATTCCATATCTTCCAAGATAGCCTTTTCGTTGCTGAGTGAAAGCACTGCTTCAACTTCTTGCTCGCGTAGATTATCAAGGAGAGCTACGTTAGATTCGTAATTTTCGTAGTATCCGATATGTGCGTTGATGGATTCGTTCAAGGTCTTGAGCTCGTCGCGAGTTACTGCAACGTCTTCGTCGTATGCAAATACGATAGCCTTTGCTTCTTCGAGTTCAGCATCGCTCATTACGATTGCGTTTAGGTCGAGTTCGCTCTTGATACCAAGGTCGTCGAATCTCTTTTCGTACTCTGCGTACATTTCTGCAACGGTGTCTTGTGCGCTTTCCAAACTTGCAACGCGTGCAATGATAGTTTCGCGTAGTTCGTCACGCTTTGCTTCCATATCGGCAGTTACCTTCTTGAGACCGTGTAGACGTAGCTTTGCACGTTCCTTGGTTTCTTCCGCCTTATCGATTTCAGCGCAAATTGCACTTAGTAAATCGCTATAAGACTTGGTTACTACGTCGCTGTAGGTTAGCTCGAGACCGTTGTCGGATACGATAATGGTTCTTGCGGTAAGAGCGGTTAGACGGCTGTCTACTTCGTCCTTTTCTACCTTAACCGTGCTGATTTCAGCTTCCTTAGCTTCAAGAGCACTTTCGATTTGCTCGTATTCGTTTTCAACTACTTGGAGCTTTTCGAGAAGTGCAATTGCACTTTCGCCTTGATAGTAGCTACCCATTGCATCGTAAGCAGACTTGGTTTCAACGATAAGTTGCTCGAGCTCTGCGCTAATTTGAAGTTCACGTGGAAGTTGAACGGAATCGATATCCTTGATTTGTGCAACGATTAGGTTGTTGGCTTCTTGAATCTTAAAGAGTTCAGCTCTCTTCTTGTTGTATAGGTCAACCTTCTTGATGAGCACGTTAGAATCTGCTACTGCCTTGCCGGTGAGTGCAAACAATTCTGCGATAGAACCAACATTATACTCGCTTAGTACGCCGTTAATTGCTTCTTCGTGTGAGCGCTTGGTAGCAATCAAGCTTTCGAGATATTGGTTAGATACTGCGGTTGCTGCTTGATATTGACCGATAGTTGACTCTGCGCCCATAAGTGCGTCGTCGTCCTTTTTGATTTCGGCTTGAACTGCCTTGATTTGATCGTCAAGAGCCTTGGTGTCACGAAGTGGAAGTTCCTTCTTTTGTGCTACGAAGCCGTCACAAACGGGGCAACGAGTGCCGTATGCTATTTCGTTTGAGATATCTCTTAGGCGGTTGAAGCTCAAGTACTCCATAAGTTTTTCGTTTAGGAGAGCAAGTTTATCTTGGAGCTTGCCGCGGTGAACGATAACTTCAGCTCTGCGCTTAGAAAGGGTATTTAGCTTTTCGCCGTAACCTTCGGCAGCTGCCTTAACGGACTCAATCTTCTTGTTGACTGCGTCAAGTGCTACTTCGTGGTCGGATACGAATAGATGCTTGGTGTAAATGGTTTGCTTGTAAAGAGCGTCTTGGTTGATGGTGTCTTGAACCGAGCCGTTTGCGCCCTTGAGTTCCTTTTCCATCTTTTGAACTTCGGTATTGAGTTCCTTTGCCTTGCCTGCGTACTCTACGTTTTGGTCGTATAGGTCTGCCCTTCTCTTCTCAAGAGCTTCAATACGTTCTTGACATTCCTTAAGGGTGCTTTCCGCTTGGGCGATATTGCCTTCGAGAACGGCGCCGTCTTGAACTGCCTTTTTGTACTCTGCGCTATCACGGATAGCAAGTTTTCTTTCTTGAAGTTCGCCTGCTTCCTTGGTGAGTGCGTCGTAGCTTGCGTCAAGGTCCTTCTTCTTTGCCTTTAGCTCTTCGATTTCAGGAGCGGTCTCTGCATAGTAGCTTTCGATGATTTCCTTAATCTTTACGCCTTGTGGGTTGATTGAACCTTCCTTGATGATTTCACGCATCTTAGCGTTAAGCTCGGTTGCACGGAGGCTTGCTTGTGCGTATTCGTCGCCAAGTAGCTTTTCGGAGCCTTTGCCTTCTGCAATCTTTGCTTCCATAGCGTCGAGCTCTTGGGTTTGTGCAATAATGCTTGCTTCAAGCTCTTCAAGACCCTTCATAGTTTCTTGATACTTGTAGAATACTTCTGCGATTTCCTTTGCTTCTTCGCTTCTGGCTGCCTTTGAAGCGAGTTCTTGCATTTGAGCTTCCTTGCTACCTATAGCTTCCATCTTAGCGTTTACTGCATTATAGGTATCAAGCTCTTCGCGGTATTTTTCCGCATTCATAATTTCGATATTAACGTCGGCTATTTGGTTACGGAGTGCATCAAGTGATAGCTTTTCGTTGTCAACCTTTAATTGTTGCTCTTTGATTTCGTCGCGAGTAACGCTCTCGATACCTTCGATATAAGCCATAAGCTCTTCTTCGTTAGCCTTGAGCTCGTTGTACTTGCCGATTACTTTTTGAGAAGTTGCAAGAGATGCGATTTGCTCGGCTACGAACGATTCGCGCGTTACTTGGTTTTCTGCTATAGGAGCGGTGAGTGCTTCGTCAACGAAAAGTAGCTTTTCGAAAGCATCTTTATCAACGCCTATCTTTGCAAGCAAATAACTATCAATATCTTCCTTGCCTTCGCCGTAGATTACTCCACTGTTAAGGTCGGAAAGTGCTACCTTTTCGGATACGGCGCCGCTTGGCTCTCTTACCAAAGCACGGGTAAGGTCGTATTCGACGTCGTCAAGCATAAACTTGGCGCTTACGACGAGTGGTAGAGTGTATCTCGTGGGATCTACGCTACCGTAGAATGCAAAGCTCAATGCTTCTTGAAGTGCGGTCTTATCGGCATCTTGCAAAACGATGCAGCCTGCTGCTTTGTTGCCGAAGTCGTAGGTCTCTTCACGGGCAGTTATACCTTGAAATACCAAATTGATGAGTTTCATATGCTCCTCCGTAATTGTTTATATACTTGTGTCGATATTTTTTGGACACACTATATGTTGTGTTTTGCAAATTTCGGTTATTTTTTTATACCAAAATTCGTCACTTTGTGATATATTATTATTCACCGCTCGAAAGGGCAAAAGTTCCCCTAGAGCCATAATTATAATAATTATACACTCTAAATTATAAACTTGCAATAGTTAATTTTATAATTTAACTGAAATTTTAGGAGAATCATGGGATTTTGTTGTTTAGGTAGAGATTATATCCGCGAAGGATACACCCAAATCGACAACGTTTTTTTGTCAAAGTATCTTGCAGATGCCGACGCCATTGACGTAAAAGTATATCTTTACGGTCTTTTGCTTGCAAAAGAAGATAGAGATAATACTCTTGAGCGTATCGCATACGCCCTACGTCTAACCGAGGAGCGTATTATCAGCGCATACGGATATTGGCAAGACCTTGGTCTCGTCACCATTAGACAAACCCCCGATTTCCAAGTAGTGTATAATTCCGTCAAAATGCCCGTTTCAAAAACCGTACTCTATAATGCAAGGGAGTTTTCCGAGTTCGTCGACGAGCTCCGCAGAGTATTCCCCGAAAAAATATTATCCGAGCAAGACGTTATGAAGTACGTTGAAACTATGCAATCCTACAAAATGGAACAAAACGCTATGCTCCTTATCGCAAGATATTGTCGCGATAAGCGCGGTACCACCAACACTGCAAGCGTAGTAGGTCTTGCATCAAGTTGGGCAAAGCAAGGACTAACCACTATGAACGCCGTCAACGAACGTCTTGACGAGCTGGAAAAGGACTCGGAAGATACCCGTTTACTCTTTGCCGAACTCGGGCTAAAAAGCAAGCCCGCAGTCGAAGACCAAGAGCTGTTTGCAGAATGGACCAAACAAGGATTCCAACTCAACGCCATTCTTACTGCAGCCAGAGCTTGCAAGCGTAAAG
Organism: Clostridia bacterium; assembly: GCA_017461065.1. Classification (GTDB taxonomy): domain Bacteria; phylum Bacillota; class Clostridia; order Christensenellales; family DTU072; genus Stercoripulliclostridium_A. The sequence continues at coordinate 13,750 of JAFTZC010000034.1, forward strand.
GCGGTATGAGCAAACTTAGCCGCCTAATGGACGAACTTTACTCAGCCGGTGCGCTCACTTCAATCGAAGTCGACGCCTATCTCAAGGAAAAAGAGGATATCCGCAAGTTCACCGGCGAAGTTATACGCACTATCGGCTCGTACTACGCATCTCTCGAAATGCCCATCGAAACCTACGTCAACCCTTGGTTGAAGCTCGGTTACGAAAAAAACGCCATCCTTGCAATCGCAAAGTTCTGCTTCCTACGCAACGTCAAAACTCTCGATGGTATGCAAACGGTAATCGACAAGTTCTATAAGCTCGGCATCGTCACTCTCGACGGCATCAACGCATACGTTTCAAGACAAGCAAAAATCGACGAGTCTATCAAGGAAGTTTTGGAAAAGGCAAACGCCGAACCCTTTATTTCCAACCGTGACAGAGATTTCTATCGTGCTTTTATCGAAGATTGGGGCTTTGAGCACGACGTCGTTCTTGCCGTTGCCGAAAACGCAAGCGGTAAGCCCTTCCCTATGAGCTATATCAACAAGATTTTGCTCATTTTCAAACAAAACGGTATCAATACGGTCAGCGGTGCAAAAGCCTTCTTTGAATCTGCTCCCGTTGAAAAGAAGAAAAAACCTACTCTTATCAAACAAGAATATACGGCAGAAGAAATTTCGTCAGTATTCCGTGATATAGACGACTTGGACATCGACAGTCTTAGAATTTAAAGGTGAAGTATGTCAAAATTTAAGCAAGAAGCACACGCTGTTTTAGCATCAAGAAGATTTAGGGAAAGGGATAGAGTGGAAAAACTCCAAGACGTCCTTTTGCAAGATGAAATTTATCGCTCGCTAAATAGTCAAAAAATCGATTTGCGCGCAGATATGGCGCGTTTGGCTTCCCTAAACCAAGATATAAGTGCACAAAAAAATCAGTATTCTCAAATTGTCGCCGAAATGGAAAAGCGTATGAACGAACTCGGCATCAACAAGGAAGACCTTGCCGTATCATACGTTTGTCCCCTATGCAAAGATACCGGATTCGTAGACGGCAAAGAGTGTGCTTGCCTTAAACAACTCGTATACGCACGCTTACGCGCGCACTGCGGCTCGCTCGTAACGGACGAGAGCGATTTCGATAACGTTGACTTCTCCGTTTATCCCGAAAACCAAAAGGAAAGATTCCAAAAGTTTTATAGGTTTTTGAAGATAACCAGCGACAAATTCCCAAACAACGAAAACAAAATTATCGGCATATACGGCCCCGTCGGCGTTGGCAAGACACACGGCATTTCCGTGTTTGCAAACAACCTAATGAAAAGGGGTTATAGCGTATTCTATCTAAACAGTGCCGAAATGAATAGCTTGTTTCTAAAATATCATCTTGCCCGTGAAGCTGACAAAGCCGATATTTGGGAGCCGCTAATTGATTGCGACCTTCTCATCCTTGACGACCTTGGCGCTGAACAAAATATCAATAACGTAACTCAAAATTATTTATACTGCCTTTTAAACGAAAGGCACCACAAAACCACGGTGTTTACTTCAAACCTTGACGAAGAGCTGCTAAGAGAAAAATATGACGACCGAGTCTTTAGTCGCTTAGGACATAAACTTAGGTCCACGATAATCAAACTGAAGGGTAAAGATTTACGCTTCAACTAATTTATAGGGGCTATCAAGCCCCTTTTTTCACAGCATAATTGCCTAAATTTCGCCTTTTATACGCTATAGTCAGTAAAATTATAGTAAATATTATTGACGCGCGCGCGTTTAATATTTATTATAAAGGTAATTCAATGCATAGGAGGAAGGAAATATGCCTGCTGAATTAAAATATGATATCACCAAAGCTTGTGGTGTTCTAAGCACTTCTGCAAGAGGTTGGACCAAAGAACTCAACTACGTTAGCTGGAACGATAGAGACCCTCGCCTCGACCTTCGTGAATGGTCACCAAACCACGAAAGAATGGGCAAAGGTATGACCCTTAGCATCGAAGAAGCAAAGGCTCTCAAAGAAATCCTCAACAAGCTCGAAATCTAATCGCAATTTAAGGGGTTATACCCCCTATCACTTAAGACACGCATAACGAAGACTCGCATACGCGAGTACTTGTTATGCGCTTTATTTTAGGAGAACAAAATGGAAAGAACAAGATGGTATAAGGACTCCGTTATATATCAAATTTACCCCAGAAGCTTCAAAGATAGCAACGGCGACGGCATCGGCGATATCCGTGGTATTATCGAAAAACTCGACTACCTAAAAGACCTTGGCATCAACGCGGTATGGCTATCCCCCTGCTACAAATCACCCAACGACGACAACGGCTACGATATATCCGACTATCGCGATATTATGGATGAGTTCGGCACGCTCGACGATTGGAAGGAAATGATAAGCGGTATGCACGAGCGTGGCATAAAGCTCATAATGGACCTTGTTGTAAACCACACTTCCGACGAGCACGCTTGGTTCCAAGAGTCACGCAAATCCAAAGACAACCCCTATCGCGACTACTATATTTGGAGAAAGGGCAGAGGCAAAAACGGCAAGCGCCCACCTAACAACTGGACTTCACGTTTTGGCGGCTCGGCTTGGGCATACGACGAAACTACGGGCGAATGGTATCTTCACTTGTTCACAAAAAAGCAACCTGACCTAAATTGGGATAACCCAAAGGTCAGAGCCGAAGTTCACGATATGGTTAGGTATTGGCTTGACCTTGGCGTTGACGGCTTCCGCTGTGACGTTATAACCTACATCTCAAAGGTAGAAGGCTTGCCAAACGGCAAATGGAATATCGGCATTCGTGGTGACGAGCACTTCACCCACGGACCCAACATCCACAAGTACCTACACGCACTCAACAAAGAAGTGCTATCCAATTACGACTGTATGACCGTAGGCGAAGCAAGTGGCGTTACCATCGAGCAAGGCCTACTATATACCGGCGAAGATAGAGAAGAACTCGACACCGTATTTACCTTCGAACACGTCAACTGCGACACCATCGCTCAGCTCCTACCCAAGAAGCTCAACCTTGTGCAATTCAAAAAGGTTTTCCGCCGTTGGCAATGGGGACTATACGGCAAGGGCTGGAACTCTATCTACCTTGAAAACCACGACCAACCGAGATCTCTCCCAAGATTTACGGGTGATTACGGCGAGTACCGCAAGGAAGCCGCCAAGATGCTTGCCATAGCAATGCACTTTCACCAAGGCGTACCTTACGTATACCAAGGACAAGAAATCGGTATGACAAACTACCCGTTTAAGAATTTGGACGAATATCAAGACGTACTCGTTGCATACGTTAGAAAAGTGCTTGGCGCATTCGAGCCGATACTCCGTGGCTTTGCTCACAAAGTATTCCTAAAGCGCGCAAGAGACCACGCACGCACCCCCGTTCAATGGACCGCCGGCGAAAACGCAGGATTTACTACCGGCACTCCTTGGATGCCAATCAACCCCAACTATACCGAGATTAACGTAGAAGAAGCTATGGCTGACCCGGATAGTATTTATAACTTCTACAAGAAGCTGATTGCATATAGAAAGGGCAACGAGATAATCCGCAACGGCCTTTACAAAACAAACTACACGTCTTCAAAGGATATTATGTGCTACGAGCGCTGGTACGAAGGCAAGCGCTTGTTCGTAATATGCAACTTCAAAAACAAGGGAGTTAAGTTCAAAGTTCCATCAAACTGCGCATACTCAGAGTGTACTCTTGAAATGAGCAACTACAAGGACTGTCCCGAAACTCTCCAAAATATGACTTTACGCCCTTATGAAAGTATGGTATACTTATTAGTATAAGGAAACAGGAGTAAGTTATGGCAAAAAAGAAACTAACCCGTGAACAAAAGAAAATGAGCCACGCTCAAGCCGTCTCAGGCAACGGCTCAAAGGCATCCCCCTACTATCCAACCGACTACACCGTAGGCAAAAGAAATCCTAAGAAGGAAGAAAAGCCTATGGTGCAACAAGTCAACGTAATGACCGTTAAGCAATGGATAGGTACGCTTATAGTCGTTTGTATTCCTATTGTTAACATCATTGCATTGATAGCTTGGTGCAACAAGAAAAACGAAAGAGTCAACCCCACAAAGCGCAACTTTGCCAAGGCATATCTTATAGTATGGGTAATCAGCTTGGTGGTAGCAATAATTTTTGCAGTAGTAATAGTTGTCGCCTCAATGCTTTTATTCCCCTTCCCGACAACACCCGATGATGCGGTTGATATGCTTGAAGAAGCAGGATACGTAGTTGAAACTCTTGAAGGAGAAAATTACGTACAAGTATTTGCTATCAGTGAAGACGGCGCCGGCGAAGATTTCGTAAAGATTTATTACTATGACGACGCTACCCTTGCCGAAGAAGCTTTTGAAGCTCTTGACGCCGAAACTGAAGAAGAATTGATTTACGGACTAAGCGACAACGCAGTTTATATCGGAACAGATGCAGCCGTCGATGCAATAAACGGAAATAGTTTGTTCTAAAAATCACAATATTATTAAACAAAACGAAAAAGAGCCAAGAGGCTCTTTTTTAATGCAAGGAAAGTTTATTTCTAACTCATCACTCCTAATTCTTCATTCAATAAAACGCGTTAGTTTGGATGAAAGACAATGCAAATAATAATCCCCCAAAGGGTTGCTGTAGTAAACCTACTGCGCCCAATGGGTTTTTGTGTTTTGTTATGCTATTCGCTAAAATCGCTCGTTTTTACTTCATTTTTCCAACTTGGTTCCACAAGTCCGATGCCACGATAGCCCACTCGTTGTAGGTTGCGGGAGTCTTGGGGAAATTGAGATAATGCTTTTTGAGCTTTCCACCAAGGGATAGACCTTCTAAAAGATACTTCAAAGTCTTAACGGACAACCTCTTAGAGACCAATCCACCAAGCACGCCCTTGACGATACCGAGTGCGTCACCAATAGAGAACTTGATTTCGGGGCCATCGGCTACGTTATTAAGGAATTTCTCATTGAATATGATGTCCTTTTCGAAGAATAGCTCGAACTCGTCGCGCGTGGCGTTAACGGCCTTTGTAAGTATTGCACGAGTGGATGCAAAATCTGCACCTTGCTTCTTGTTGTACTCAATATTGATTTTCCAAAGAGCTTCCTTAGAAGTATCGCCCTTCTTCAAGCACTCGTCAAGAACGTCACAAGCAATTTCCATTTGTACCATTGAGCTCGTAACGCCCTCTCCGTTGTTTGGCTTAGTCAAGCAACCTGCGTCACCGCTAACGATAAAGTTGTCACCGACAAAGCTATACGGCGGACGAGTATATGGTGTAGTTCCACGCTCAATGCGCGTGAGCTCGTATTGCGGAATATTGATATCCTTTTCGAACTGAGCGTAAATTTCTTCAGCGTAATCGTAGCTATGGCAAGCGCCGATACCAATGATAGCGCCATCCGGGTCAGCACAAGGTGCAATCCAAGTCTTGTAGAAAGGCCAGCCGTTAAGGGCAGGCTTCTCGCCAAGGAAATGTACGTAGCGGAGCACTACGTAAAATTTGTCTTCGGGGGTAACTTCAAAGGTCTCTACGCCGTAGCCTTCGGGGAGAGCTCTTCTCGGAACGGATTCTACTCCCGAGCAGTCTACGACTACCTTTGCATAAAGCTCCTTGCCACCAGCATACTTGACACCCTTGATAACGCCGTCTTCCATTATAAAATCTTCAAACGGTGCGCTGTATTCTATCTCGCATCCTGCCTCGATAGCAAGCTTGTTCATAAGCAAAATATACTCTGCCATATGCATACCGACGATAGTATCGCGAGTAACTTTGGGGTAGTTGTTATGTGGTGATGAAGTTAACGTTTCGTCAAAGCTAAACGCCCATTCGGGGTCGCCTTCTCCTACAACAGGGAGTCCAAAACGCTCAAATTCTCTTTTTGCTACGTGGAATATGTCAAGCCTTCTACCAAGCTTTTCTTCGCTTAGTTTTTCGATGATTTTTACCTTGTAGCCCTTTGCTGCCATAGTGCGACCAAACCACGCACCACTCGTTGCTGCACCTACTATAACGACGTCGTATAGGTTTTCTTGCATAGTCTACCTCCCTTATTAATTGCCGGCTTCTACGCCTTCGTAATTGATTAAAAAGTCGTTTACGTCAAGTTGTTTATCTTCCGCTACAGCTTTGTAAAGCTCGGGAACGTAGTAATTTATGGATTGGTCTAACGCCATATCTATTACTTGCATTGCATCGTAATTTACCATCTCGTCCTTGTTACGAATCGCTCTATAGGGACGATGTTCAAAGTTGAGATAGTCGATTTTGTCATACTTAACGGGTGGGCGCATAAGTGCCGTCACTTGCATCGAGCCACCCATTAGCGCCTTTTCGAGCTTGCGTACGAAGGGGTGTTTTAAGCCCGTCTTGTCGTTTGCAAACCAAAGGAATAGCTTGGTTAGTTGGAATGATAAACTTGCCATAAAGGGCGTTAGCTTGCGGTTATGAATGCCGTCAACACAAGCCATATACATCTCGGCAATTGCCTTACGCGTTTTGTATTTAGATTTGAGCGCTTTGTTGGGAAGATATTCGTTTGGATTGGCAATTCCCATTCTATCCGTAATAATATAGGTGTCGATAGCGCTCTCTATAAATCCGTGGGCGGTCGGCAATTCTTCGCCGCTGAGAGCAACGGACACAAACCCTTCGCATAAAGCGTTTACGTATGGGTGAACGTTTTTGTCGGCAACGTAGTGACACATCAAACCCATTGCGTAGCTAAACGCTTCGGGAGTATCCGTTTCCCTAAGATACTTTGCGATTGCTTCAAAGGTAACGTGCTGGCGGTTATGATGTAGCTCGTTTGGATAGTTGCCCGTTGGAAGGCCTATCTCACGAATGGCGTACATAAAGTCCGGGCCAAGATTGCCAAGGATATACGCGTCTTTATGAAGCGCAATTCTGTCTCCCAACTCCTTGGGGAGAGATTTGAGCACTTCTTCACCAAACCATATATGTGTTATTAAATTAGGCATATATACCTCCAAAGCGCCCAACGTTTAGTTTGGGCGCCCGTGAATTTGTCTTTTAGGATATTATAGTCCGTATTGTTCTTCGATTTCCTTAATCTTAACAGGACGGTTTTCCTTGAGTGAAAGCTTTGCTGCAAGGCCGATAAGTACGGGCTTTAGGCCGTCAACGACGTTAACTTCGGTGGGAGTGTCGTTTTGTACGGCTTGGATAAAGCTGTTAACTTCAGCGGCGTATGCGCCCATATATCTTTCAAGGAAGAAGAGCTTTGGCTTTTCGGCAGTTACGCCGTCTGCGTTGGAAATAACTGCAAGCGAATCGGTATCGTTGCCGATTGCTACTTGACCTAAGCTACCGAATGCTTCCACTCTTTGGTCGTAGCCGTAGGTTGCTCTGCGGCAGTTGTCGATAACTGCTAAGGCCCCGCTCTTTAGCTTTAAGGTGATAATGGCGGTGTCGATGTCGCCTGCTTCGCCGATAGCAGGGTCTACCAATACGCCACCGATTGCATATACTTCTTCAACTTCGTCGCCACTCATAAATCTAACCATATCGAAATCGTGAATGGTCATATCAAGGAAGATGCCGCCGCTAACTTTGATGTAACTTACAGGTGGAGCACCGGGGTCGCGTGAGCAAATCTTAAGGACGTTTAGATCCCCTATCTTGCCTGCCTTGACGGCTTCGCGTGCAGCCATAAAGTTGTGGTCAAAACGACGGTTGAAGCCTACTTGGTACTTGACGTTGGAATTCTTGAGAGCTTCCATTACTTCCTTAATCTTGTTTACGTCGTGATCAATGGGCTTTTCGCAGAAAATGTGCTTGCCTGCTTCGATAGCTTCAAGACTGATTTTGGAGTGAGTGTCGGTTGACGAGCAGATAAGTACGATTTCAATATCCTTATCTTCCAAAATCTTGTGATAATCGGTATAAACTTCGCCAATGCCCATTTCCTTTGCCCAAGCGATAGTTGCATCGTTCATAAAGGGGTCGGCAATGGCCTTTACCGTTGCGTTTTTAACAAATCTCATAACGGATTCTGCGTGAACTTTACCAATTCTGCCTGCTCCGATAATACCAATGTTCATCATAATCTTATCTCCTTATTGCAATTAAATTTTGCCTACTTGCTTGATGTACTTCCTTGCCTTGATTGCATACTCAAGGGGGTTAGCAATTTGTGGGTCTTGCTCGGCTTCAACGAGTAGCCAGCCTTCATAGCCCGATTTTGCGATAACTTCAAATATAGGAGCAAAATCGATTGAGCCGTCACCGGGAACGGTGAAAGTGCCCTTTCTTACACCTTGAAGGAAGCTTAGGTGATTTCTCTTAACTTCAGCAACCACGTCGGGACGGACGTCTTTTAGGTGAACGTGCTTAATTCTGCCGATATACTTGCGGAGTACTCTCATATAGTCTTCGCCGCAATATGCAAGGTGACCGCTATCGAATAGCAAGCTTACAAATTCGGGATTGGTGCCTGCCATAAATTTATCGATTTCAGCTTCGGTTTGGATAACCGTACCCATATGGTGATGATAGGTTAGGTTGATGCCGTACTCGGTTAAAGCGATTTCGCCAAGACGATTTACTGCCATAAACATCAAGTTCCACTCGTCGTCGTTCATAACGTATTTCTTTTCGAAAACGGGCGTTTCCATTTGTCCTTGGATGGAGTAACTTTGTTCGCTGATACCAA
>JAFTZC010000035.1 GCA_017461065.1 Clostridia bacterium
AAAGAAGTGCGAGAAGCAGGCGTAGATATCCTTGTAGCCGGTTCAGCCGTATATAAGTCGGACAATCCTACGCGTACTATAAATATTATACGTGGATAGTAACTGATTACCATCTTCAAACATATATTATCTTAACGGAGATATATGAAACAAATTATAGTAATCAACTGTCCCAAATTTCTTAAAAGTATAGTCCAAAAAATTCAAAAGCTATTCAAAGATTAAGGCGCTCGATTGAGCGCCTTGTGTTTGCTTTATTGGAGTAGTTAAATTTGCTCTTGAAATAACTTTATCTAAGTTATATAATATAATCAAACTTAATACTGGAGAAGTCTTATGGCAATCGAAAGAAAAGAGCAAGATTTAAAAAATATCAAAGAGTTTAAGGGAGCAAGTCGTTCTTCATCTAAAGGTAATAAGCTGAATGCTAAAAAGATAGGCTTAAAGTCAACGTTAATTTTTAATGATAAAATTGCCTTGACGTCTTTTGCTAAGGATAAAACCAATTCAAAGAATAGTTCAAACGTGGAATCAATTACCTCAAAAACAGGTGACATCGTTTATAGCCAAAATCCCACATTATTTAATGCGATTGTTACCAAAAGTGACATTAACTTAGTTCCACTCAAGAATGATATTAAAAAAGTAGTAGGTGGAAAGGTTTCAATGGCAAATCCTGCTAATGGTGTTGTTAGCAAGGATTATGTTGGTATCAAAGGAGCATTGGAGCTTAAGTACTTCGGTAAAGTATTTTCTAATGATAATATTCACGTTCAGATAGCTTATAACGTAGCAGACGTAAAGAAGATTCTAATTCCATACGTTGAACAAATTATATACCTTTGTTACAATTTAGATAGAAAGAAAATAGACGTAGCCGGTGAGGAATTTAAGCGAGACGTGATTGGTACGACTTATTTTCAAAGTTCCTATAAGAATTTTAAGTCTTTAATGGAATCATCAAGTTCACATACTGCATTGAAGAATCTTGCAAAATTAAATGCAGTCAATGCTCTTTTGGATAACTATCCTGTTTATTATTCCTATTTTGGAGACGTTTTCCGTACTCCTAAGAAAGGCAAAGGCGGTAAGCTTGATTATAATTCTATTTTAGAGTCTCAAGACTATAATTATAATGTTTTCCGTACTCTTTCAATGATTAGACAGGCTTGCACACATGAGAAAGTTGTGGGAACAAACGTATTGGCTGAGAAATTTTTATATGACTTTTCTGCCCCTAAGAGTGTATGCCCTGATTTATATGAATTTATAGAAGGCTTTGCAAAAAAAGAATTTCAAGCAGTGAATGCGGATTTTTGTAAAAATGCTGGCAATAACTTATATATTCTTAGCAATTTATATCCCAAAATATCTTTTGGTGAATTAGTTACTAATTATTATAAGTACGTTGTTATTAAAGAAAATAATAACTTAGGAATTAATTTGCGTTTAGTTAGGGAGATTATTCTCTACTATTTTATGCCGGAATTAAAGGACAAGGAGTATGACAGTTATCGTTCAAAGATATATACAATTATGGGGTATGTAATCTACAATCATCTAAAAGGAAGTGAAAAGCTTGAAGAGATCGTTAATGAATTGCGGGCAAATGCTTCGGAAGATGGTAGAATCCAAATATATTCTGATTTTGCTGAAATGCTATGGAAGGAAATTGCACCTTTAATGCAAAAAGTTGTTGCTTTGTTGCGCGATGAAATGGAGAGAAAGGGTGCCACAAGAAATGGTACGCTTACGGCAATTGAAATCACCGAAGATAAGATAGCTGATTGCTTGCAATCATCAAAGAAAATGTCATATTTTGCAAAGCTATTATTGTTTGTTTGTAAGTTCTTAAATGGTAAAGAAATCAATGAGCTTTTAACAAATTTTATAAACAAGTTTGATGGCATCGCAGATCTTATTTATAGCGCCAATAAGTGTGGTTATAGAATTTGTTTTTCTCCTGAATTCAAAGAATTAGAAAAAGCACGTGAAATAGCTGAGGACCTACGAATAATTAAAAACGTAGCACGTATGAAACGAGAGGGAGGTACTTATACCGGTCAAATGCTTGTTGATGCAGTTAATTTGTTGGGTATTAAAAGTGCTGTTTTGACAAAAGAAGACGTTGAGGGAAGTGCTCTTTCTCCTAATGAATCTAAAGCATTTTTAGATAGACTAAATAAAAACGCCAACAATCATCAATTGAGGAACTTTATTATAAACAACGTTTTGAAATCAAAGTGGTTTTTCTACATCATTAGATATATGAAGCCGGAAATATGCGCTACCCTTATGAAAAATCGTAGGCTTGTTTCATTTGCAATAGGGGAAATAAATGATGCTCAGATAGTTAGGTACTATCAATCTGTACAAGGTATCAAGCTGGAAACGAATAATTTGAAAGAGGGTAGACAGCTGCTTGCTAAAATGCTTTCGGAATTCAACCTTGATTCCGTTATGAATACTATTGAAAATATGGACAAAAAAGCCTATGCCACACAGTCGCCTGATTCTCAAAAAGAAAAGAGTAAAGCACTGGTTACATTGTATTTAACAGTTGCATATTTAATAGTCAAAAATATAGTTCAAATTAACACTCGTTTTAGTATTGCTATGAGCTGTTTGGAAAGAGATTTGAATCTTTTGGGAAGAAGTCCAGAAGACTTGCTCGCTCTAACTACTCGTTTTGCTGAAAAAGATGCTCTACTTATTTCTAAATACAACAGTCTTAGAGATAGTATACGCGACGCATCTATTTCGAACGAGCAAAAACGTGTGGAATATAAGCGACTAAAAGAATTTCAAAAAGACATGCATTTTTCATTGCATCACTATTATTGTGTAAAGTCTAATTTAGAAACAGCAAAGTCTATCGAATCACTTTTAAGGGATTTTAGAAACGTCGTAGTGCATATGGGCGCTGTTAATTCATTCCCAAAATATGTTCAAGATATTGGAGCCATAAGCTCATATTACGATGTTTATATGTACACAATTCAAAAAATATTGGTTTCCAAAGCTCTTCAATCAAGGAATGAATCGATTTTGGGCTTTGCTCAAAAATACGAAGAGCTCTTGAGTAAGCATAATACCTATGTAAAAGATTTTACTTGGATTATCAACGCACCTTTTGCTTACAATATTGCAAGATATAAGAATCTTAGTATAAAGGATCTATTCTACAATGAGAAAAGTAAAGAAAAAATTAGTATGGGAAGTGCACCTTCCTCTCCCATAAAACCAACTGTTGAATTTGATGAGGTTACTGAAGAAATTGAAGAAGAGGAAGAATTTTACTTTGGTTATAAAATAGGACAAAACGTGCTTATGGTAAACGTAGAAGCAACTGCTCGTAAAGGCTTACGTGGGGTTATTAAAGATACGGAATTGAAAGTTACAGTTTCGCCTGCAATGGTTTTAGAAAGTGGATTACCGGCTGAAACCTACGTAGGTAAATCGTTAATGGTTTCTTTGTTGGACTGGAATGAAGGGCCTAAAGCATTTAGTTCCGAAATTATTGACAAAAACACTCAAATTTAATATAATTTGAGGTACAATACTGGTGTAAAATTACACTAGTCTAAAACTAGTTGTTTGTTTTGACGATTAGTACTTCTGTACAATACTGGTGTAAAATTACACTAGTCTAAAACTTTCATTGAAGTCGAAATCTAACATTGTTGGTACAATACTGGTGTAAAATTACACTAGTCTAAAACTAGCCGTCAATTTCTTGAATAATGCCGTAGGTACAATACTGGTGTAAAATTACACTAGTCTAAAACGGGGCATATTGTATCTAAGAAATACTATCAGTACAATACTGGTGTAAAATTACACTAGTCTAAAACTGAGTCATCTATTAGACTCACGGTGTTTAAGTACAATACTGGTGTAAAATTACACTAGTCTAAAAAAGATTATTTAGGAATAACTACTCCAAAACGTATATTGCCGGAGTAAAATATTAATAGTAGAATAATAGGTAATACGATCCTTGTTTTTTAGTATTGCTTTATTTTCTTTGTTTTGCTATAATCTCAATATGAAAAAGAAAGTTTATACAATAGGATATACTTGTTTGCCTATAGATTCCTTCGTAAAGGAATTACAAAGGTATGGCATTACTTGTCTTGTAGACGTGCGCAGTATACCAAAATCAACTTATTTTAAAGATTTTGATAAAGAAACTCTCAATTTAAGATTGAATCAAGAAGGCATATTGTATAGAAATTATGCTTTTGAATTTGGTGCTCGCCAAGATAACCATAGTCTTTATCCCAATGGGTATTTAGACTTTGAAATTTTTTCTAAAACTGAAAACTTTATGCAAGGCATATCTAAATTAAATGCCGGCATAGAATTAAAACAAGTTTTTGCGCTAATGTGTGCAGAGAAAGACCCTTATAATTGTCATAGATGTATAATGGTTTCACGTTTCTTACAAGATTATGATTTTGAAGTTTATCATATTGTTGGAGAAGACCAATTAGTATCTCAAAAAGAAATAGAAGCACGATTAGTTGATGAATATTTTCCAAACAGAAATCAAGTTTCACTGTTTTCAGAAAACAACTTGTCTGAGGAGGAATGTTTAGTTTGTGCTTATAGGAAACGGAATGAAGAAATAGGTTTTAAAATCGAGGAAGAATAAATGAAGTTATTTACAATCGGATTTACACAAAAAAATGCGAGGAAGTTTTTCGGTTTATTACAGAAAAATGGTATCAAAACAGTTGTCGATATAAGACTGAATAATACCTCTCAGCTTGCAGCGTTTGCAAAAGGGGAGGACTTGAAGTTTTTTTTGACAGAGTTTTGCGCAATTGACTATATTCACGACGTAACATTTGCCCCAACTGAAAGTTTACTTAAAGATTACAAATCTAAGAAAGTTTCTTGGTATGATTATGAAAAAGAATTTGATCGTATTATGTTAGGGCGTAATATTAAGAACCACATTCTAAACAACTATTCTAATAAAGACTCTATTTGCCTTCTATGCTCAGAAGCTCTTCCGAATCAATGTCATAGAAGACTTGTGGCTAATATTTTTAAAGAGACTTTAAACGATGTAGAAATTGTTCATTTATAGGAGCGTCGTAATGCAAAGGGTTCGATTGGTGATTCTTGCAAAGTCTTATAAGCAAGGTGGATATTGCGTTGCTGGATTAAATCTCTTTAATGGAGAATGGATTCGTTTGGTTTCGAGTAGAGGCCATGATAATGCTATCTCAAAATACGCTATGGATAGCAGGAGCATTAATTGTTTGGATATTGTCGATGTTGATTTGATAGAGCACGTCCCATTGGCGTGTCAAAAAGAAAACTTCCGAGTTTATGAAGAAACTGGGATTATAAAAACGGGTAAGTTGGGCTTGGAAGATGTTGTTAACGAGATGAATCTAGACAAGCCTAATTATATTTTTGCAAACAGCGACAAATATATATTCGCTAGAGATGTAAAAGAATTAAATAGGTCGTTATTATTTGTAAAAGTTTCAAATTTTCAAGTTACAACAAAATCGAATTTTGAAACGGATAAACCCAAATTTAAATGTTCATTTTGTTACAATAATACCTATTATGTTAATTTAAGTTTGACAGATCCGAATTTTTGCAGCCTTGACAAAGTTGGAAAGGTGCTTAGATCAGCGGCCTTGGTTATAAGTTTACCAAGTAAAGCGTATGAAGATGGGGCTTTTTATAAATTTGTTTCAAGTGTGTTTCCTTTGGAGGAAATGGATGGGATTAGTTCCAAAGCTTCGGAGTATATCCCTACTTGTAAAATCTATCACGTATTAACGCCGGATGGAGAGGAAACATTCTATCATTCAAGCTTTAATATAGATAAGTTTGACTCTCTTGGATATACAAAGATATCGGATGAACATTTGTTTTATCAAGTAGTTTCGGACAAAGCAATAGGGGATATCTTCTATATAAATAAAGAAAAATTTGAAGTTGTTTCAATTTCAGTAGAAGAAATATTTTGAGTATTTAAACGTTGTTTAACAATGGCGAATATACAAAAAATAATTATTTTTAAAAGCATAATCTATCAATAAAGAAATATGTTTTATACGACAAAAAGCACTTGTTTCCAAGTGCTTTTCAAAACCTTTTTTGGATTTCTAAAAAACTAAATTAGTTGTTTTCTACTTTCTTGAGAGTGCGTTGGCAACGGGTGCATACGTATACGTTTTGTACTTTGCCGTCGATGTTAACGTCAACCTTGTGAACGTTAGCGCCCCAACTTCTTCTGGTTTTGATATTACTGTGGCTAACTTTGTTACCACTCATTTGACCTTTACCGCAAATTGCACATACTTTTGACATTGTAGTACCTCCTACATAATTTTTCGGACCTTATGTATTATATAAAATTAAAAGTTATTTGGCAACAGTTTTTAGGTATTTTCTTAATTTACTTGCAAATTTTTTAATATTGCTATATTATAGTAATATCAATAATTATGTATACTACAATGTGGATGGAGAAAAATGGCACTCTCAACCTTCAACAAGTACGGAAATATTAATATTTCTGATACGGCGGTAGCTGTTATCGTATCGCGTGTAGCACTCGATTGCTACGGCGTTGTTGAACTGGTTTCCAGAAGGCTTTCCGATAGCATTATGATGCTATTTAAGCGTGAGCCTCTCGGCAAGGGTGTCAAGATTGTCACTATGGACAATCGTATATTCGTTGATTTATACGTTATACTTTCAGGCAACGTAAAACGTGAAGCAGTTATAGAAAATCTTAAATCAAGCATAGAATATAAAGTTGAGCATATCACAGGTATGCGTGTCAAAAGCGTAAATATCCACGTTGTAGGAATAAAATTGTAATTAGTCGGGCTTGTGCCCCCAAGGATATAAATGAAAGTTCTTACAACAACACAACTTCGTGAGATTTTTAAAGGCGGAGCTTTGAATTTGGAAATAAACAAAGCATACGTCGATAGTCTCAATGTTTTCCCCGTACCGGATGGTGATACGGGAACCAATATGAATCTAACGATGCAATCGTCCGTAAAGGTTATGGAAGATTGTACCGAAGATAATATTGGTGCAATAAGCCAAGCTTTTGCTAAGGGTGCTCTTATGGGTGCTCGTGGCAACAGTGGCGTTATTTTAAGCCAAATTTTCAAGGGTTTTAGTGCTGTTCTAAAAGAAAATAAAGATTTAACAACCAAAGTTTTTGCTCGTGCTCTTAAAAACGGCTCTCATATCGCATACGACGTCGTATCTTCTCCAAAAGAAGGTACCATTCTAACCGTTATCCGTTTGGTTAGCGACTATGCGCTTAAAATAGCAAACAAAAAGCAAAGCTTTTTGAATTTCTTTGAAGCAATTTTGGATGAAGGTGAAAAGGTTCTTGCCAAAACCCCCGAGATGCTACCCGTACTCAAAAAGGCGGGCGTAGTAGACGCTGGTGGTAGGGGACTACTTTGCATACTTTACGGTATGTATAACGTTCTTGCCGGCAAGGAAATGGTTGCAGAAGTTATTCCCGAAACGGATACGGCAACCAACGTTTCACCCGAAAACGTTTCGCACGAGTATGAAAATCTCGATGATATCAAGTATGCGTATTGCACCGAGTTTTTCATAATAAACCTATTTGGCAAAACCACTTTAAGCGATATTGATAAGCTACGCGATAAGCTTGATAGAATCGGTGACTCTCTAATAGTTGTAGGCGACCTTGATTTCGTAAAGGTACACGTACACACCAACAACCCCGATAAGGCACTTGGTTACGCCCTTCAACTTGGTGAGCTCGGTCAACTCAAGATTGAAAATATGCTTGAGCAAAACCGTGAAATCAAGAGAAAGAAAGCCGAAGCAATGGCAGTACCACCAAAGCCGGTTGGACTCGTTTCAATTTGCACGGGCGATGGTATTGCAACTCTATTCAAGGAGCTCCGCGCTGACGCTATTTTAGAAGGCGGCCAAACTATGAACCCATCCGTTGACGACATCATCAAGCTCGTTGACGGTGTCAATGCCGAAACCGTTTATATTTTACCCAATAACGGCAACATCGTACTTGCCGCAGAGCAAGCCAAAGAGTTGACAAAGGCAAATTTGGTAGTTATAGCTACAAAAAATATACCACAAGGCATTGCAGCAGCTATGCACTTTGACCCCAACGCTGACGTTGAAACCAACGTTCAACAAATGGAAGCTGCTATAAAGGAAGTACGTTCAGGCCAAATCACGCACGCAGTTCGTGATACGGAGATGGACGGCATCGAGCTTCACAACGGCGACATCATCGGCCTATTCGAAAAGACCATCGTTGCATCGGGTCAAGACGTAAATGAAGTTGCAAAAACCGTCATTGAAAAGATGGCTGACGACGATACCGCAGCAATCACTCTTTATTACGGAGCAGGCCTTACCGAAAACGTTGCTCGCGACCTTGAAGAAGAACTAAGCGACCTTTATCCCTTCCACGACATCATCGTATGTGAAGGTGGTCAACACCATTATTTCTACTATATTTCCGTTGAATAATGGATGCAAAGGAGCTTCTTAAGGTAAAAGGCGTTGGACCTGTTACGCTTGAAAAACTTAATTATTTGGGTATTTACTCTCAAAGGGAACTTTTGAGATTTTTACCTTCTCGTTACATAGACCTCGATGCCAACTCCGATTTATCGGTAGCTGACAACGGGGACTTTGTCGTTTTAGTGCTAAAAATTACTTCTGCATCACGTCCAATTAAGAAGGGTAGGCTGCAACTTTTCCGTGCTTCAGGCACTGTTGAAGAATATCCAAGACAAGTCAAGCTCGTTTGGTATAACGCCAATTACGTTGCAAAGGTGGTTACGCAAGGAGCCGTCGTTCGTTGCTACGGCAAGCTCAAAAAGGAAGGCAACGTTTGCGAGCTTATTAACCCAAGCTACGAGAGTGTTGCCGACGGCCTAAATATCCATCGCGGTATCAAGGCTATATATCCACTTCGCGGCCTTATTCCCCAAGCGACTTTTGCCACTATGGTGCAAGACGTTTTGGATAAAGGTGTAACCGATTTTTCGCTTATTCCCGATTCCGGCGACGTGCTTCCGCTACGTACCGCTATTGAATATGCTCACGCCCCTAAGACTATCGAGCAAGCCAATCTTGGCGCCGATAGGATAGAAGTCGAAAGTCTTGTAAAGGAAATTTGCGCCTACAAGCTTATTCGCAACGAAACGGAACGAACCATTTTCTATCAAGATAAAAGGGCGTTTTTAGGTCAAATTATTCGTTCCCTTCCGTATACTCTTACTCCCACTCAGCAAGAAGCCGTTAGGGCTATAATTAAGGATATCCACTCCAAAAAGCCGCTTAACGCAATACTCGTTGGCGACGTTGGTAGTGGTAAAACCATCGTTGCACTTCTCGCGTGTGCTTATGCCGCGGCGTCACGCTATCAATCTGCGGTTATGACTCCAACCGAGATTTTGGCAGTACAGCACTATAACAATTTCAAAAAAATCCTTGCTCCGTTTGGTATTCAAGTCGAACTCTTGACGGGCAGTATGAGTGCAAAAGAAAAACAAAAGATGCAGGAACGCATCCATCTTGGGCTTGTAGATATCGTCATCGGTACGCACGCTGTCATCTCAAAGGGCGTCAAGTTCAAAAATCTAAGTTTCGCTTGCATAGACGAGCAACATAGGTTCGGCGTTGCACAGCGTACCTCTCTAATGGATAAAGGCAGGGCCGTAGATACGCTTACCCTGTCTGCAACTCCAATACCACGCTCGTTAAGGCTAACTGTATTTGGCGACATCAATATTTTGAACATAGACCGTCGTTACGACTCCGACAACGTAAAAACCGCCGTGGTCACCCCCAAAAAGCGCAAGGAAATGCTTGATTATATCGTACGCGTTTGCAAGGAAGAAGGTAGGCAAGCGTATATAGTAGCGCCCAAGATTTTTGATGTTGAAGGTATAGACGGCTCGTCTGCAGACAAGCTATACAAAGATATCGTAAAGGCTTACGGCGAAGAAGTGTCGGTAGGGCTCTTGCACGGCAAGCAAAAGGCTGCCGACAAGCAAAAAACACTCACCGATTTTAGTGAAGGTAAGCTTCAAATTTTGGTCTCCACTACGGTCATAGAAGTAGGTATAGACGTTCCCAACGCTTCTCTTATGGCAATTTTTGATGCCGATAGGTTTGGCTTGGCCACCTTGCACCAACTCCGTGGCAGAATTGGTCGTGACGGACATATTGCATACTGCTTCTTGTATTCCGCCAAGAGTGGCGATGATATTATCCGTCTTGAAACGCTCGTGCAAGAAAAGGACGGTTTGTCCATTGCAGAGCGCGACTGTGAACTTCGTGGCGCAGGCGATTGGCTCGGCACCGAGCAAAGCGGTAGAACGCCGACAAGACTTTCCGTACGTCTTATGGCAAAAGCAAGGGAACTATCCACTCGCGTAGACTTAAATCTTCATCGGTTGGAGCTAACTGCTTACGCCCTTGCTCACGAGTTTTACAAAATCAGTTTCAATTAAATTTATAACGAAAACACGCGAAACAAGTCATCTTTTGGCTTGTTTTGTTTTTTATGCCCCAAATCAAAATATATACGCTAAAATTCAATTATGAAGAAGAATGCTCCCAAAATTTTAGCAGTAGTATTGCTTTCGCTTATAGCAGTCCTTATGATAGTTGCAGGCTCAGGTAGCCTTAAAGAAGTGTTTACGAGCAATGCGCCAACTAATAACGGCGCAGACACCGTGCCGTCCGTCGATGCGAGTGGTGACGACAACGCTCAAAACACTCCACCCAACACCGCCGCCCCACCACAACAGGAAGAAATAATAAACTACTTCCCCATCTTGGCGCAAAAGGACGGAACCTATCGCTTTAAGCAAGATATCGCGCTTGAAAACTCCACTTTACACGCTACTCACTCAACGGCAGACGGTATATTTTTGGTCGTAAGTCACGCCACCACGCAAGGGGCTTTCAAAGTTGACTCTACCACTCAAACTGTGATAGCTATGGACGAAGACGGAACGCTAACTGGGGCAATATCACTTTCCACTCAAAGTGACTGCACCTATCTTGCGTCAAAAGTAACGACCGACGGAATGGTTGTCATTGTAACAAACGGCAGTCGCACCTACGTTTATACTATTTCCCTTGACCTTACTCGCACCGAAGTTATGGAGCTACCTGCGTTTACGGGCGCAAACCTGTTTAGCCTAAGTGATGGATTTTTGTTTTTTGGCCGTTCAACGGAAAACACGGTATATAAAATTAAACAAGGGGCGGTGTTATCTTCAAACAGTCTCCAAACGGGGGAAATTAAAGCAGTATATGATTTTTCGTCCTATTACGCTTTGTTCATTAGTGGTATAAACGGATATTCTTTCTTGAAGTTGGACGGCAATCTAAAGCTGATTTCGACTATCACGATACCCAACAGGACTCTGCTTGCAATAGAACCGATAGTCGTTGAAAAGGAACAGCATTTTATAGCTGTTGAGCAAACGCCGAGTGGGGTGGAAATAGCAAAGTATCCAATGAGTTTTTCCATTGAGAAGTCGGAGAGAGTGGGCGTGGGCCTTGCAGAGAGTGCCGACGTGTTTATGAATGGTGAAAGTATATTCTTGTTACTCCACTCTTCGACGGATAGGCTCTATTTAGTAGACAAAAACCTTAGCTTTACTTCTTCGAGTGTCACGACGATGCAGGGTATAACAAAACTATATGATTGCTATGCTACGAGCTTAGGATATAAGGTGCTATACGCAAAGGGGGAAAAACTAACGCTCTTGGATATTCGCAACGACGGTACGTCTCAATCTTTGAATTTGGATACGGTTACGAATATTGGCAATATCGCAATAGATACTGATGATAAATTTATGGTTGCTTACCAAACCGAAAACGGTATAGTAGCCATAGGCATCAACTGATAACGTCCATAATTCTTTTTACTATCTCCCCATTAGGAGTATCCTTAGTGATAGGATGCTCCTTTTGGTTTATAGCGGTATGGATTTTCTTTAAAAGAGCATTAGCAGTCAGTTCTTCTTGTGGCAGTACGTCGATAAGTCCACGATTAAAGTAGCTTAGTGCGTTGTCTACTTGGTCGCCCCTTGAATGACTGCCTTTTGGTAGGGGAATACAAACGACTCGCTTGCCAAGCATAGTTGCTTCTTGTAATGAATTGGCTCCGCCACGAATAACTATTAAGTCGGCGGCGGCGTATAAGTCTTCGATGTTATCGGCGTAAGGGATGGATACGTATCCACGCATATATAATCTGCGTTTTTCTTGCTTGCCAACTAAATGAATAACGTTATATTTTTCGGTCAAATCCTTGACTGTTTGGAATACCACGTTGTTTATTGCTTTGGCGCCCGACGAACCACCGAATATCAATATTGTTTTTTTATCCGCGTTCAAATCATAACTGCGAATAGTACGCTGTTTGTTGCCGTTGAAGATGCTATTACGTATAGGATTACCTACGTAATCTCCGCCCTTGGTTTCGGGGAAGCTGGTTAGCACGGCGTTAGCATAGCGAGAAGCAAATTTGTTTGCAAGTCCCATATTATAGTCACTTTCGTGTATTACGATAGGTATGCCTAACTTATGTGCGCCGAGTATGGTAGGTAGCATAGCGTAGCCGCCTTTACCAAACACTACGTCCACCTTTTGCTCTTTTAAAATGTTTTTTGCTTCCGTTGCGGCGGCGGATAGCACGAATGGTATTTTTAAGTTAGCAAGGAGGTTGGAACGGTCGAATTTTACGTTTTTCGTTTGGAAAAGCGGTATCCCGGCTTTAGGGATAAGTTCGGTTTCCATACCGTCACCACCTATATGGATGATACGGATAAAATGTTTTTTAAGCTCTGGTATGAGAGCTAAACAAGGCAAAATATGTCCGGCAGTTCCGCCGCCCGTAAGTGCAATCGTAGTCAAAATTCTTTCCTTAAATTTTTATAATTCTATTGAATTATATTCTAAATAGTGCTAAACTATACAATAAGCATTTAATTATGGAGGATTGCCGTATGAAACTTGTTGAACTCAAGACTATCGATAATAAAATCAACACCGTATGCGTATGGGATGAAGTGGAAAATATTATCGGTGCAGTAGTTATAAGTCACGGAATGGCCGAGCATAGCGAAAGATATGCTGATTTTGCAGCGTTCCTTAACAAAAACGGATACGTAGTGCTTGGTGACAACCACCGCGGACACAAATATAATCCGGACGGCGAAAAGGGTATAGTAGACGGAGACTCTTTCCACAATACCGTCGAAGATGCTCTTACCGTAGTTGAATATGCAAAGGCTACCTACGGCGTAGAAGTATTGCTACTCGGACACAGCTATGGTAGTTTCGTTTCACAAAGATTTTTGGAATTACACGCTGACGCAGTTAAGGGTTGCATTCTTTCAGGTACTGCATATATGAAGGGCGCTCTTATCGGTGCTGGTTGTGCTATTGCAGGACTACAAAAAGCACTTTGTGGCGCTGAAAAAACGGGCTATCTTATCGACAAGATGAGCTTTGGTGCATATAACAAACCGTTTGAAGCACAAGGTCAACAATTTGCTTGGCTTTCAAGGGATAAGGAGCAAGTAGCAAAGTACGAAGCCGACGAATATTGTGGATATCCACTTTCAATCGGTTATTACCATAGCTTCTTTAAGGGCGTAATGGGTATGTACGGCGAAGCAGTGGATAGTATTCCAAAGGATCTTCCTATTTTGATTGCGGTAGGTAGTGACGACCCCGTTTCCAACAAGGCCGTACTTGCAACCAAGCTATATAATTTCTATCTTCAAAAGGGCCTTGACGTTGAATACAAAATTTATGAAAACGCAAGACACGAAATTCTTAACGAAACTAACAACCAAGAGGTTTATCAAGACTTCTTGAACTTTATCAATAAGGTGTACGCTTAATATGAAGAAATTTAGCAAAATACTTTTAATCACGTTGTTGGTGATGGTGCTTGTTACGGCGCTCGTCGCTTGTAAGGAAGAAGACACCCATAAGGGTGAGTTTACACATACCATTAATAACGTTGACGACCTTAAGAAAATATCTGAAATGTTAGGTTCAGATTACGATCAAGGAATATTTGAGCTAAAAGCAGATTTGACCATAAGCGATGAAAATTGGGCACCGATCGGCACTTCCGTTGATAGCTCTTTCCGTGGCACTTTTGTTGGTAACGGACATACGATTACCTATAAGATAAATATCGACGAACCACTTGAACGTGATACGACGGCAACCGTTCCGGATGAGAAGTTTTACGGAATATTTGGCGTAGTACACGGTGCAACCATATCAAATCTTAACGTATACGTAGATATCGCAATACCTGCAGACGCAAGCTCCAATTATGTTGGCGGTCTTGTTGGTTTTATGAGTGGAGATTGCAATATCAGCAACGTAAACGTTAGTGGTAATATCGCAACGACGATGGGAAATCTATGCAGATTTATTCCCCAAGAAGACGGCAGTGAACTAAGAGAACTTGAGCGTTATTCTATGGCAGGATATATCGGTGGCCTTGCGGGATACGCAAAGGGCAATTCTAAAATAAGCAACGTTAATTCAAGCGTATCAATCAACGTAGGTGCTTACAATGATGGTGCTTACGTAAGTGCTCTTAACGACGTTTTCGTTGGCGGTATCGTTGGCTCGATGCGTCCTATAAATCTATCTTCGCTAAAAGATAACAACGCGGTTTGCAGCGCTAAGAATTTGACCTATACCGGTATGATTAACGCAAAGGGTAACCTTGTGAACGCCGGTGGTATTTTCGGTGCGGCTTATAGAATTAACGACGGCGAAAAGTGGGTTGTAAATTCAAGCAAAGTTACGGCATCTGCTTGCAAACGTTTGAGAGTAGGCGGTGTAGCAGGTATTATCGATAGAGTAAACCTAAATAAAACCAGTGCAAAAGTTTCTCAAATAAGTGCAGAAACATTTAGCTCATCGGCATCTCGTTCGTTTAACGTCGGCGGACTCGTTGGATACGTAGCAAACTTTAGTGCGATTGAAAACGCAATAATCGCAGTAGACAAAATTTCCGTCGCAGTCAACGTTAACAACTATACCGGTGGTTTGGTTGGTATGCTACACTTCTCGTCAATTAAGAATGCTGTGGCAGACGGTACTTTGTATTACGGCAGAGATAGTATTTTGACTATATCAACAATAAGTTACGCCGGTAACACTCGTAACAACGCATACTACACCTATAACGGCGGCATAGTAGGTAGAGTTTACGGCGAATCGACCCTTGATAATCTTTCAACCAAGTTTACTGCATATCAAGGCATCGTAGGTGAACTTGCAAACGCAGTTGAAATCGTAAATATAAAAGAAGGAGAGGGCGAAACCTACGAAGGTTGGTTAGGCAACACCGTCTATAAGTCAAGTCAAATTAGCGTAAACAAAGAAGGCGCACTTGAAGACGGCGAACAAAAGTATAGAGTAATTCATAACTACGACATTAGTGCAAACAACTATACCTATATCAGTACCAATTCAAGATGTAACAACGATATTCCGCAATATCCAAACGCTACCGAAAGATTGGTTGAAGTAGGCTCCGGAGTGGCCGATAGCACGTCTTACGACGCATTATATAACTCAATTAACTCCGCAATTAACGCATAACACATATAGCGCCACCATTAGGTGGTAAAAGGATGGAAAATACATAATGATTATTACTTTAAGAGATGACAAGAAAGAATTCCCACAAGGCTCTACGCCTGCAGAAATAGCACGTTCCATATCAGATGGATTGTTCCGTGCTTCATTGGTTGCAAAGGTTAACGACAAGGTTGTCGGCATGTATGAGCCTATCACCGAAGATGCAACAGTAGAGTTTTTGACCTTTGATACCGAAGAGGGAAAGAAGGCTTATCGTCACAGTTGCTCACACGTATTGGCACAAGCCGTAAAAAGAATTTACCCAACCGTAAAGGTTGCAATCGGCCCTGCGATTGAAAATGGTTTCTACTATGATTTCGACTTCATTACTCCCATTAATACGGATAGCGTTCCTGCTATCGAAGCAGAAATGAAGAAAATCATCAAGGAAAACATTCCAATCGTAAGAGAAGAAGTTAGCCGTGATTACGCTCTCAACTTCTTTGCAGAACAAGGTGAAATCTACAAGGTTGAACTTATCCAAGACCTACCCGAAGACGCAACCATCACTATGTATAGACAAGGCGACTTCGTAGACCTTTGCGCCGGTCCACACATCCCTTCTACGGGCTATATTAAGGCGTTTAAGCTCACTTCTATTGCCGGTGCGTATTGGAGAGGGGACGAGCATAACAAGGTGCTCACTCGCGTATATGGTACTGCATTCAATAACAAGACTGCACTTCAAGAATATCTTCAAGCTATGGAAGAAGCGAAGCAACGCGACCACAATAAGCTTGGTAGAGAAATGGGTATCTTTATGACCGAAGAAAGCATTGGTCAAGGTCTACCACTTCTTATGCCAAAGGGCGCAAAGCTATTCCAAATTCTCAATAGATTTGTTGAAGACGAAGAAGAAAGAAGGGGCTACGTGCGCACCAAGACCCCGTATATGGCAAAATCCGATCTTTACAAGATTTCAGGTCACTGGGATCACTATCAAGACGGAATGTTTATTTTCGGCGACGAAGAAAAGGACAAGGAAGTATTTGCACTTCGTCCTATGACTTGCCCGTTCCAATATATGATTTACAAGAACGGTCTCAAGTCGTATAGAGATTTACCAATTCGTTATGGTGAAACTTCAACCTTGTTCCGTAACGAAGCAAGTGGCGAAATGCACGGTCTTATTCGCGTAAGACAATTTACCATTTCTGAAGGCCACTTGGTATGCACTCCATCTCAACTTGAGCAAGAGTTCAAGGGTTGTCTTGACCTTGCAATGTATATGCTCAAGACAGTTGGCCTTGACGGAGACGTAAGCTATCGCTTCTCCAAGTGGGATCCAAACAACACCGCAAAGTACATCAATGACCCTGCAAAGTGGGAGCACGCTGAAGCAGAAATGCAAAAGATTTTGGATAACATCGGTCTAAAGTACTCGATTGGTATCGACGAAGCTGCATTCTACGGACCAAAGCTTGATATCCAAATCCGCAACGTATACGGCAAGGAAGATACCTTGATTACCATTCAAGTTGATATGTTCTTGTCAGAGCGTTTTGATATGACTTACGTTGATGAAAACGGCGAAAAGGTATATCCATATATTATCCATAGAACGTCAATCGGTTGCTATGAAAGAACTATGGCTCTACTAATTGAAAAGTACAAGGGTGCGTTCCCCGTATGGATGGCTCCTGAACAAGTAAGAGTTATGAGCCTAACTGATAGAACCGAAAACGAAGCAAATGCTATCCGTGATCAACTAAGATATGCAGGTATCCGCGCTGAAAGCGACGTTCGCTCCGAAAAGATCGGTTACAAGATTAGAGCTGCTCAACTTGATAAGATACCTTATATGCTCATTATCGGCGACAAGGAAAAGGAAGCAGGCGTAGTTGCAGTTCGCTCAAGGAAGGACGGCGATTTGGGTACTATGACCTACGAAGAGTTCCTACAAAAGATTAAAAAAGAAGTTGACGATAAGGTTCTATAATCAATGAGTTAATATATTTTGGCGCAAATTAAATTTTTGCGCCAAAATAATTGACATAATATTTAATATAGTTTAGAATAGACGCAGTAAAGAAGAAGTAATTCTCACCGTAAGCATTGGTTAAACGGTCAAACAAGTTTATTTAATTATATAGCTACGCATTAGCGTAATATATAAGCTTGTGGTGGGAAGTGCTTACGCGCTTCTTTTTTTACGTGTATATATAATGTTCGCACGTGTGCGTTACGTATATAGAAGGATAGGAGGACACACTTATTTTTAAAGAATTATTGATTAACTCGGCAATCAAAGTGCCGGAAGTAAGGTTGATTGATATGGATGGCTCAATGGTTGGCGTTGTTTCCATCGCACAAGCTCAGAAGATGGCTGATGAAAGAAATCTTGACTTAGTCCTTTTCTCACCACAAGCCGTTCCACCTGTTTGCAAAATTCTTGATTATGGCAAATATCGTTTTGACCAAATCAAAAAGGAAAAACAGGATAAAAAGAAGGCTACCGTACTAAAACTCAAAGAAGTACAACTAAGCCAAACTATTGATATCGGTGATATCAAAACTAAAGCAAAAAACACTCGCAGTTTTATCCAAGAAGGTTGCAAGGTTAAGGTAACCATTCGTATGAGAGGTCGCCAAAACGCCCACCCCGAACTTTCAATGGAAATGATGAGCAAGTTCTTCGAAATCGTATCCGACGTTGCAGTCAAGGAAAAAGAACCTGTACTTGAAGGCAGAAACGTAACGATGATGCTTGCACCAATACCTACAAAAAAATAAAATATCCAAGTAAGGAGAATAGATATGCCTAAACAAAAAACTCATAGCGCATCAAAGAAGCGCTTCAGATTTACAGCAAGCGGTTTGCTTAAGAGAAACAAGCAAAACAAGAACCACATTCTTAACAAGAAGACCCGTAAACGTAAAAGAAACCTTCGTCAAGGCGGATACGTCAACGAAACCCAAGCTAAGACCATTAGCAATATGATTTACGGACAAAAGTAGTAGGAGGGCACGGTAATGAGAATTAAGAGAGCTGTTACTGCATTAAAGAAAAAGAGAAAAATAATGAAGCAAGCCAAAGGTTACTTTGGTGCTAAGAGTAAGCTTTATCGCGTAGCTCGTGAAGCTGTTATGAAGTCAGGCCAATACGCATACGTTGGCAGAAGACTTAAGAAGAGAGATTTCAGAAGACTTTGGATCGCTCGTATCAACGCAGCTGCAAGACTTAACAACATTTCTTACTCACGTCTTATGCACGGCCTAAAGGTTGCAGGTATCGATCTCAACCGTAAGGTTCTTGCAGACATCGCTGTTAACGATGCAGCAGCATTCACCGCTCTTTGCGAGCAAGCTAAGGCTGCTATCAACGCATAGTTAATTTGAGCCTTCAGTACTGAAGGCTCATTTGTTAAATTTAATGAAAATTATAACTTCTTCACAAAACGATAATATCAAGCTAATTCGTAGCTTGAGCGACAAAAAGGCGAGGGCTAAGCACTCGCTATTTATCGTTGAAGGGGTAAACCTAATCAGCGATATGCCGTTAGGTTATGCAAAAGAACTATATATAGCGGAGTCAAAGCAAAAGTCACTTATGCCCATAGCCGAAAAGCTTGGCATCGAGCCGACGATTGTCACCGACTTCGTTTTTGATAAACTCAGCGATACCGTTACTTCGCAAGGAATCATAGCACTATGTCCTTTGCCCCAAAAAAAGGAGATAAAGGGAGACGTAGTTATGGTGCTTGACGGCATTTCGGATGCCGGTAATTTAGGTACGATAATTAGGACGGCAGTTGCTATGGGGATTGAAGATTTTATCTCCATCAACTCTGCCGACGCCTATTCACCCAAAGTAGTTCGCTCTACGATGGGTGGGGTTTATTATGCCAATATAGTTCCTTTTTCTTACGCGGGCGCGTGCGACGCGTTAAATAATTATAAAGTAGCCATTTTAGATATGGGCGGTGAAAGCGTATACGATTTTGCTCCTACCACGCCTCTTGCTTTGGTCATTGGCAGTGAAGCCCACGGCGTAAGCAAAGAAATGCGTGAAAGAGCAGACAAAGTGCTGGCAATACCTATGTATAGTGGCAAAATTGAAAGCTTAAACGCTGCAATAAGCGCATCAATCGTAATGAGCGCTGTTGTAGATAAACTTAAAAAATAGTAATATACACCGAGGAGGTCAATATGTCCGGACATTCCAAATGGGCAAATATTAAAATTAAGAAAGGTAAGACCGATGCTGCAAGAGGTAGTATTTTTACCAAAATCGGCAGAGAAATAGCAGTTGCAGTTAAAGCTGGCGGACCGGATCCGGCACTAAACAGCAAGCTTCGTGACGTTATTGCAAAGGCAAAGCAAAACAATATGCCTAACGATACCATCAATCGTTCAATCAAAAAGGCAAGTGGTGAGCTTGGTGCAGTTAACTACGAAGAAATGACTTACGAAGGTTACGGCGCAGGCGGTGTTGCAGTTATCGTTGAAACCCTAACCGACAACAAGAATCGTACTGCAGGTGACGTAAGACACCTATTCGACAAATACGGCGGTTCACTTGGTCAAACCGGTTGCGTATCGTTTATGTTCAAGAAGAAAGGCGTTATTATTGCCGAAAAGAATATGGATGAAGACGAACTTATGATGCTCGCTCTCGATGCAGGCGCAGAAGATATCGAAGCAAGTGACGACGTTTTCGAAATTTATACCACGACTTCAGATTTGTATACCGTATCCGAAGCTCTCAAGGCAAACGGCGTAAGCGTTCTTTCAGCACAAGCAGATATGATTCCCGACAACGAAGTTGATCCTGAAGGTCACCTTGCAAGCGTTGAAAAGATGATTGGACTTCTTGAAGAATTGGACGACGTACAAAACGTATATCACAACGCAATTCTGCCCGAAGTAGAAGAAGAGGAATAAAAAATGTTAGTAAAAGAGATTTGCGAGCGTACTAAACTTCAAGCTAATACTTTTGCAGGCGTATCTACCGAGATAAAGAACAACGTTCTTTTGCGTGCAAAGGAAATTATGCTTGCAAGCAAGGATGCAATCCTTGAAGCTAACCTTCTCGATATAGAAAAGGCAAAGCAAAACGGCAGGAACGCTGCATTTATCGATAGACTTGCACTAAACGATCAACGAATTGCACTAATGGCAGAAGGCCTTGACGCTATCGTTGCTTTACCCGATCCCGTTGGCGAAGTCGTTGAAGAATACACTTTACCTAACGGCCTTATGGTTAAGCGTGTACGCGCACCACTCGGCGTTATCGGCATCATTTTTGAAGCACGTCCAAACGTTTCAATAGATGCAGCCGCTCTTTGTATCAAGAGTGGTAATGGCGTAATCTTGCGCGGTAGTCGTGAAAGCGTCAACAGCGTTGGCAAGTTGGTAGGTTGCATCAAGACCGCTCTTGAAGAAAATGGATTGAGCGCCGACTTGGTTGGTTTAATCGAAAGTCAAGATAGAGAAGCTACCGCTGAAATGCTACGCGAAAACAAGTATATCGACGTGGTAATCCCACGTGGCGGCGAAGGCTTAAAGAAAGTCGTGCTTGCAAATGCAACTATGCCCGTTATAGCATCGGCAGGTGGCAACTGTCATATTTACGTTGCCCCAAGCGCCGACCTTGAAATGGCAATTCCAATCATATTGAACGCTAAAACTCAAAGACCTTCGACTTGTAACGCTCTCGAAACGTTGCTCGTTGATAAAAAGGTTGCAAAGTTTGTTCCCGTCGTTTGCGAAGCACTCAAAAAGGCTAACGTTACGCTCAACGGCACGGACGAAATCAAGGCTTTGTATGATGACGTTAATCTCGTCGGCGAAGACGAATTTGCTCGCGAGTATGACGATATGATTATCAAAATCAAACTCATTGATGGTCTTGATAACGCAATTGCACATATCAATAAGTACGGCACCAATCATAGCGATTGTATTTTGACGAATGATAGCTGTGAAGCAGAAAAGTTCACCAAGCAAGTAGATAGTTCGGCAGTATATATAAATACGTCTACGCGTTTTACCGATGGCTTTGAGCTTGGCTTAGGTGCAGAAATGGGTATTAGTACACAAAAACTCCACGTCCGCGGACCTATCGGTTTAAAGGAACTAACGAGTGTTAAATATATCGTTAAAGGTAACGGACAACTTAGAAAATAAGGAGACTTAAATGAGAAAAATCGCAGTACTTACAAGTGGTGGAGATGCTCCCGGAATGAACGCTGCCATTAGAGGCGTGGTTCGTTGCGCTTGCAGTAGGGGTATGGAAGTATACGGCATTGAACGTGGCTATCAAGGCCTAATCAACGGCAATCTATACCGTATGGACAGTCGTTCCGTATCCGACACCGTTCAAAAAGGCGGTACCATTCTTAAAACGGCAAGATGCCCCGAGTTCAATACCGAAGAAGGTATCAAAAAGGGCGCTGACGTTTTGAATGCTTACGGCATAGAAGGTCTTGTAGTAATCGGTGGTGACGGCTCGTTTAGAGGTATGCGAGATCTTTCCAACAAGCACGGCATAATCTGTATGGGTATCCCCGGTACCATTGATAACGACCTTGGCTACACCGATTATACTCTTGGATTCGATACTGCTGTTAATACGGTGCTTGACGCTATGAACAAGATTAGAGATACTATGACTTCTCACGACCGTGCTTGCATTATTGAAGTAATGGGTAGGCATTGTGGTGATATAGCACTCTACTCAGGTATCGCAGGCGGTGCTGAAAGCATCATCGTTCCCGAGCTTCCCTTTGACGTTGACGAAATGTGCAATAAGATGAAAAAGAACATCATCAAAGGTAAGGTATCGGATATTATCGTACTTGCTGAAGGCGTAGGAAGCTGTCTTGACCTTAAAAAAGAAATCACCGAGCGCACCGGTATTACCGTAAGAACGGTTAAACTCGGCTACATTCAACGCGGTGGCACTCCTTCGATGCAAGATAGAGTTCTTGCTGCACGTTGTGCCGACAGAGCCGTTGAACTTTTATATAACGATAGCAAAGAGTCAAGGGTAATTGGTATCAAACGTAACAAAATCATCGATTTACCCATCGACGAAGCATTAGAAACTAAAAAAGTATTTAATAAAGAGATGCTTGAAGTTGCATCTCGACTTGCACACTAATAATCACTAATAATAATTCACTAAAGGAGATTTTACTATGAAAAATTTGGTAGGCGCATGTATGTTCGGTCAATCAGGTGGACCAACTTCAGTTATTAACGCAAGTGCAGCCGGTGTATTTATCGAAGCTCTAGAGCAAAAGAACATCACTGCAGTTTATGGCGCAGCTCACGGTATCAAAGGTATTCTTGAAGAAGATTTTTACGATATCGGCGAAGAAAACAGAGAAGAACTTCTTCTTCTAAAGAACACCCCTTCATCAAGCTTAGGCTCAGTTAGATATAAACTCAAAGACGCATCAGTTGACGAAACCGATTATAAGAGAATTCTTGAAGTTTTCAAGAAGTACAACGTACGTTATTTCTTCTATAACGGCGGTAACGATTCTATGGATACTTGTAACAAGATTAGTAAATATCTACTAAAGAGCGGTTATGAATGCAACATCATCGGTGTTCCAAAGACCATCGATAACGACCTATACGGCACCGACCACTGCCCCGGCTACGGCAGCGCAGCTAAGTACGTTGCAACCACTCTTATGGAGCTAAATCTTGACGCAAAAGTATACGACAAGGGTCAAGTAGCAGTTGTTGAAATTATGGGAAGAAACGCAGGTTGGCTAACCGCTGCTGCATCTCTTGCAAACTACAAGGGCCTCGGCGCAGACCTTATTTATCTACCCGAACTTCCCTTCTCAGTTGAAAAGTTCGTTGCTGACGTTAAGGCAGTTATGGACAAGAACAACGGCAAATGTATCGCTTGCGTATCCGAAGGTATCCGTGATAAGGACGGCAACTTTATCGTTGAAACTCTTTCTGCAGCAAAGGCAAAGGACGGCTTCGGTCACACCCAACTCGGTGGCTTAGCAGCTCAACTTGCTGACCTTATCAACCAAAAGTTTGGCGTAAAGGTTCGTGGTATCGAATTTAACCTTATGCAACGTTGTGGCGCACATCTTGCATCTGGCACCGACATCGAAGAAGCATTCAACGCAGGCCGTACCGCAGTTAAGGCTGCTTGCGAAGGCGAAACCGATAAGATGGTTGTATTCGAACGTGATATGAGTAGCGGTTCTTATAAGTGCATCTACAAGCTTATGCCCGTTGAATTTGCAGCTAACACTGAAAAGAAGGTTCCACTTGAATGGATTAATGCAGATGGCACCGGTCTAACTCAAGATTACGTAGAATATGCTCTACCACTTATCCAAGGTGCAAGCAATTCTCCTCTTGAAGACGGTCTACCAAGATTTGCAAATCTCAAGAAGGTTAGCGCTAAGAAATAGTTAAATGGCAAAACTTAGGCTCAGCAAAAAAGCGATTGCAATAATAATTGTAGTTGCCGTAATAGTCGTTGCAGTAGGGTGTTTTGGTGCGACCTATGGTATACTCCATCGCAAGCTCAAAACGCCTGATGCAAAGGTTGTCAGCGTAATCGCTGAGCCTTCTTATACCATAGAGATTGGATGGAAAAAGGTAAGTGGCGCAAAAACCTATACCGTGGAGTATAAGTATGAGCTATATCCCGACGTTGTGCATACGGCAAGCGGATTAGCGGATACTTCCTTGACGATAAAGATGATAAAGGGTAATCTCCAATTTAGAATTAAATCGGTAGGGGATTACGCATCCAATACGTCGGATTTTAGCGAGTGGCAAAATTACAAAGTGGAACCACTCACTTTAGATGCCTTCCGCGGGTTCAACTTCAAATTGGTTGAGGGCGAAGGGTATCAAATCGATATGGACACTTTCTATCCCATAACTTACGTTTATAAGGGCAATACCTATGCCGTAAATTACTACGAAATCGACGCTCTAAATGCCGATGAGCTTAGGGGCGAAGACGAACTTCAACCACAAGCCGTATCGCTTACGCAGTTGACGAACGGACTATCGTTCAAGCTGCCGAGCGGAAGCGGTGTATGGAATTTTTACGTTCGTCCGGTACTATACGTAGAAGTTAACGGAGTAAAGGATTACACCCAAGCGGAAGGGCTCTATGAATTATACGATGAAAATATATCTTACACGGTAGTTCAACTAATAGTATGATAAGAGATGATTTAAGAAACATAGCAATTATCGCCCACGTTGACCACGGCAAAACCACGTTGGTTGACGCTATGCTACATCAGGGCGGCGTATTTAGAGACAATCAAGTTGTTGAAGAATGCGTTATGGACAACAACCCCCTTGAAAGAGAGAGGGGTATTACCATACTTGCCAAAAATACGTCTTGTATGTATAAGGGTGTCAAGATTAACGTTGTAGACACTCCCGGACACGCAGACTTCTCGGGCGAAGTAGAAAGAGTTCTCAAGATGATTAATGGTGTCGTGTTGCTCGTAGACTCATACGAAGGACCAATGCCACAAACAAGGTTCGTTCTCCAAAAGGCTTTGGAAATGAACCATAAAATCATCATAGTAATAAACAAGGTTGATAAGCCTGATGCGCGTCTTGCCGAAGTATTAGACGAAGTATACGAGCTTCTAATCGACCTAAACGCAACGGACGAACAACTTGACAGTCCCATCGTTTATTGTTCGGGAAGGGCCGGTACGGCTTCCTTGTCGGCATCTACGCCCGGCACTAACCTTGCACCTTTGTTCGACACTATATTAGACCACATTGACCCACCGCAAGGCGATGAAGAAGCTCCGCTACAAGTATTGGTTTCTGCTATTGACTACAACGAATACGTTGGTAGAATCGCAATAGGTAGAATAGAGCGCGGCGTTATGGAAGCGAACAGCGAAGTAGCCGTTTGCAACTACCACGACGAAAAGGTTTATAGGTCCAAAATAACAAATATTTATCAATTTACGGGACTAACCAAACGCACGGTCGAAAAGGCAAAGGTAGGCGATATAGTAAGCTTCAGCGGTATCGAGAACGTTACCATCGGCGAAACCATTTGCGCACCGCTAAACGTTGAGCCTATCAGCTTCGTAAAGATTTCCGAACCCACTCTCCAAATGTTGTTTGCAGTTAACGATAGCCCGTTTGCAGGCAAAGAGGGTAAGTTCGTAACGTCACGCCATCTTCGTGCAAGACTATATAAAGAGCTACTCAAAGACGTATCTCTCAAAGTCGAAGACGGTGAGAGAGCCGATAGCTTTATCGTTTCGGGTAGAGGCGAAATACACCTTTCTATACTCATCGAAAATATGCGTAGAGAAGGATACGAATTCCAAGTTTCCACCCCCAAGGTTATCAACAAAATGATCGACGGAGTACTATGTGAACCAATCGAAAGATTGTACGTTGACGTACCTGCAGAGTGTGTTGGAACCGTTATGGAAAATATGGGAAAACGCCAAGGTGAACTCATCAATATGACTCCTATGAATAGTCGTATAAAACTTGAGTTTGTTATCCCTGAACGTGGTCTATTGGGATATCGTTCTGACTTTTTAACGGAAACTCGAGGCGAAGGTATTATGAATAGTATTTTCGAAGGCTATCAACCGTTAAAGGGTGCAATGCCTCGCCGCCAATACGGTGCTCTCGTTGCGTTTGAGACGGGCGAAGCCGTTACTTACGGACTTCACAACGCTCAAGGCAGAGGCGTATTATTTATTGACCCGGGCACACCCGTATACGCAGGTATGGTCGTAGGATATTCTCCAAAACAAGAAGACATTCCCGTCAACGTTTGCAAGCGTAAGCACGTTACAAACATGCGCGCTGCAGGTTCAGATGAAGCACTTCGTCTTGAAACCCCAAGGAAGTTCTCGCTTGAAGAATGTATTGAGTTCTTAGAGCCTGATGAACTTCTTGAAGTAACCCCCAAGTCTTTACGTATTAGAAAACAAATTCTTTCACACGAAGAGCGTATGCGCCAAATAATGAAAGAACGTGGTAAAAAATAATCCTTAGGAGGGACGACATGGATAAAATAATAGAGGGTATCAAAAGCTTTTTATCAACCGGCAACAATCTTACTATCGTAATAATTATTGCCATTTTGGTTCTTGCACTTATTTTTGCAATGATCATTGCAGCAATCAAAAAGAAAAAAGTTGAAAAGAAAGTTGCGGAAGAGGAAGCTTTAGCAGCAAGTGAAGCTGAAGCGGAAGTGAATGAGCCCTTGGATATTGAAACTATCACTTTATCTCCTATCGTTGAAGATATCAAAAAGGAAGAAAGTGGTGCCGTTCTCGTCAATAGTGCTGCTGCAAGTGAAATTGCGGATGAAACCGTTATAATGACCCCCGTTAGGGAAAAGAAAAGACCTGTAAGGAAGTCAAAGCAACCTGCTCACGTTCCACAAGAAATGGAATCGAGTTTTGTTGAGCCGTTGCCATCTCCCGATGACGGCAAGCGTCCCGGCACCGTTCAAATTTACAAGGACAATGGTGGAAAGTTCCGTTTCCGTTTCCGTTCGTCAAATATGAATACGGTCGGTCACTCCCAAGGCTATACCGCAAAAGCAACTTGCAAGAGCGGTATTCAAGCGGTAGTAAGAGTTGCAGAGCACGCAACTATCAGCGATAGCACCAAAGAAGAATCGGTCGCCGTAATAGGAAAGGCAACGTTCGAAATTTACAAGGATAAAGAAAATAAATTCCGTTTTAGAATAATTGCTGCAAACGCATCAAACGTACTTGCCTCTCAAGGTTATACCTCAAAAGCTAACTGCATAAAGGGCATTGAGAGCATAAGAAGAATTGCAGAGTATCACACGATAGTGGACGATACTTTACAAAAGTAAGTATTAAATTACACGTACGTAGGCGCGCGGGCAAATATAATGTTCGCGCGTTTTTATATTATTAAAAATTTTCCCTATTGACGAAAGTCGACTTTTGGTTTATTATTGTATATAGGAAAATTATATTGGGGAACTTTGAGTTTGAAGATAGTAATTCTTGATGGATATTGTCTCAATCACGGAGACTTGTCTTGGGAACAATTCAATAACCTTGGCGAAGTTACCATATATGAGCGCACGCCTTATGAAAAAATAGTTGAACGTATGGGTGATGCGACGATAATGATAACCAACAAATGCAATATTGATAGAGACGTCATAAATCGCTTACCCCAACTCAAATACGTAGGAGTGCTTGCGACGGGTTATAACAACGTAGACATTGCATACGCACACGAGCGTGGAGTAGTCGTTACCAATATTCCTGCATATAGTACGGAAAGCGTAGTGCAAACGGTTTTCGGATTGATTACGGAACTGTACTCAGGTATTGGGTATCACAACGAAAGCGTAAAACGCGGTGATTGGGTTAATTGTACCGACTTTTGCTATTATCGCACTGGTATGCACGAGTTATGCGGCAAAACCATTGGTATAGTAGGGGCGGGCAGGATTGGTTTGCGTGTAAAAGAGGTAGCAAAAGCATACGGTTTGGAAGTGCTTATGTTTAGTAAGTCCAGGCACGCTAAGGAAGAAGGGTTCCGATACGTAAATACTCTTACGGAGCTATATGAAAACTCCGATATAGTTTCACTAAATTGTCCGCTTACCGATGGTAATGCGAAAATGATAAATGAAGAAGCGCTTTCGCACTTCAAAAGAAGTGCAATTATCATCAATACTGCTCGTGGAGGGCTTGTTGATGACGAGGCTCTTGCAAAAGCACTAAATGAAGATAGGATTTTAGGTGCAGGACTTGACGTCCTTAGCACGGAGCCACCAAGGGAAGATAACCCGTTACTTAAAGCAAAAAACGTCGTTATCACGCCACACGTTGCGTGGGCGACGATAGAAGCAAGGTCCAGACTTATGGACGTAGCTTATAATAACCTAAAGGCATTCCTAAGCGGAAAGCCGATCAACTGTGTATAAACACGAATTCTCCAATACTATCAAAAGGAAGGATAATTATGGAAAAAATTGCGATAATCGATTTAGGTAGCAACTCGGCAAGACTTGTTATTGCAAACGTAATGCCAGGCGGATACTTTATGGTCGTTGACGAGCTTAAAGAGCCCGTAAGACTTGCGCAAGATATGGAGATAGACGGATTCTTACGTCCACTTCGTATTGCTCAAACCATAAAAACGCTTCGCACCTTCCGTACGCTATACGAAAGCCACGGTGTAACTAAGGTATTTGCTTATGCAACTGCCGCAGTAAGACGCGCCAAAAATCAAAAATCATTTATAGAAGAAGTACAATCTTCTTGCGGAATCAAGCTTCAAGTTATCTCTCAAGAAGACGAAGCTATGTTCGTATATCAAGGCGTAATCAACTCTATGGAAGTTCCAAAGGGTCTTATCGTTGATATAGGAGGCGGTTCCGTTAAGCTAATTTATTACAATAGAAGAGTTATGCTTGCACAAGATACTTTACCCTTTGGTGCACTAACGCTAACCGAAAAATTTAAAAATACCGGTTCGCCCGAAGAATGTTTGCAAGCAATCACCCAATACGTAGGCGAGCATCTTGATCAACTCGAATGGTTCAAGGATCTTGACCCTGAAACCCAACTCATCGGCGTAGGCGGCTCACTCCGTAATCTTGGTAAGATTAGCCGTAAGCTCAAGAAATATCCTTTGGATATGGCACATAATTACCATATTTCATTCAACGAGCTTGAAACTATCTACGATACCATTAAGCCATTAGAGCCCGAAAAACTAATGCGTATCAAGGGACTATCATCTGCAAGAGCAGACATTTTCCCTGCAGCGCTTGCAGTTATTGATGCAATCAAGGCACGCACCAACTTTAATGAAATCGTAATTGGTGGTGCAGGTATGAGAGAGGGTGCTATGCTTCGTTACGCTTGCCCAACTATTGCAGAAAAGCCCATTAGCGACATCTTGGGACATAGCATTTATACGCTACTCCACCACTTTAATATGAACATTCAACACGCAGAGCACGTGTTTGACCTTAGTATGCAACTGTTTAGACAAGTAAAGGTTATCCACAAGCTTCCACGTCCATACGTAAAGATTTTGCGTGTTGCAAGTATGTTGCACGACGTAGGCTCAAGTATGAAGTTCTACGACCACCACAAGCATTCAATGTATATGATTTTGAATAGCAATCTTTACGGAATACCCCAAAAAGATTTGATTATGGCTGCAATGGTTGCTGGTCTACATTACAAAGACGGATTAGAGCAGCTTGACGTTCAAAAGTATCTTGACCTGCTAACCGAAGAAGAAATTATCGCTGTAAGAAAGCTTGGTGTTATCGTAAGAATTGCAGAGTGCTTTGATCGTAGTTGTGGCGGTGTTATCGTAGGTATTTCTTGTGACGTACTCGGCGACTCCGTAATACTTAAGACTAAGGCACAAGGCGAATGTACTCTTGAAATCAAAGATGCACTAACTGCTCTCGGTGATTTTAAACGTGCGTTCAAAAAGAATTTGGAAATTCTTTAGATATGAAAGTGTTACTTGCCTCGCAGTCTCCGAGGCGTAAAGAGCTCCTAAAGGAGCTAATACAAGATTTCAACGTTGAAACCTATCCGGCAGATGAAAATTTCCTTGGCGAAACTCCTCAGGATACCGTCAGGGAAATTGCTTTAAGAAAGCTTAACGCAGTTCCGCAAAAGGATAGATACGACCTTATAATCGCATCCGATACTTTGGTGTATAAAGACGGAGTTTACTACGGCAAGCCAAAGGATAGAGACGATGCAATTAGGATGCTAAGCGAACTTCAAGGCAAAATTCACCAAGTTTGCTCCTCGCTTGCAATCTACTATAAAGGCGTAACCGAGTCGCACTCCGTCACTACACTCGTTACATTTAAGCAAATGACGCTTCAAGATATTACCGACTATTTGGATAGCCATTATTGCTACGATAAGGCTGGCGCATATGCGGTACAAGACGGTGTCGTCGTTGAAAAGTACGACGGAAGTTACACGAATATAGTAGGGCTTCCAATTGAAAAGCTAACAGAAATTCTTAGGGAAAAGAACGTAATATAGTTATGCAAAAGCAAAAGATAGTTATTGATCCGGGCTCAACTAATTTGACCATATACGGCAGTGGTTTTATTAAACGCGTACCAAACGTATGCGTTATAAAGCGTGGTAATCATCTTGAGCTAATTGCAACGGGTAACGAAGCGTTAAAAATGAGTTCTCTTCCCGAGCATTGCTCTTTGGTATACCCGGTTAGAGAGGGCGTGGTAGTTAGACCCGACGTGTTTGCTAAATTGTTGGAAAGTTATTTAAACGAGCTTTTACCATCAACTTTTTTGAAGCCCGTTGAACTCTACGTTTTAATACCTTCAGGCCTTTCGAGTGCCGAAAGAGAAAATATGGAGTTGGCCGTTCAAAAGACGGGATACAAAGATATTACTCTAATTGAAAGCGTGCTTGGTCTGTTGCCTGTGCTTGGTAGCGGCGATAGGGCTGTATGTTTGCTTGGTGGTGGAACTACCGAAATCGGCGTCATAAACGACGAAGGCATACTTTCAGCTTGCACCGTTAATATTGCAGGAAACACTATCAACGAAAAAATAATAGACCAAGTACTAAAATCATATAATCTTCGCATAAGTAGCTCTATGGCAGAAAAACTAAAGATTGGCATAGGAAGCTTGTATGATAACGATATTTCCGTTATGACGGTAACGGGTCAAGACCTATTGGATGGCAGGATTAAAAACGTAGAAATCGCATCTACGACTTTGCTTGCACCCATTTCTTGGTGCTACAAAAAGATAGCAGAGTTAATCGAAAGTGTTCTCACTACGGTGCCTTATGGTAGACTTGCATCGATTAGTGCAAACGGGCTATACCTTGCAGGCGAAGGCGCTAATATGGGTGGACTATCAGATTATTTAACTCGATATCTCAAGTTACCCGTACGTATAAGCTCTGAGCCCGAAACCGTTGTGATAAAAGGTGCTTACACGCTTGTAAACGATCTTTGCGATAGGTATAAAGCAATACTTGGTAACAAGCGCTAACTATTTAAAATAGTTTGTATATTTAATACAAATATGTTATAATACTCCTGATTAAAAACAATCAGGAGTTTTTTATGAAAGAATTGTTGAAACAATTATGGAACATTCCAAATATGTTGACGCTATTCCGTCTTATTTCCGTCCCTTTCATTATGTGGACTACCATCGACGCAAACACTTGGATTCAATGGGGCAATTATAGTTATCCTATCATAGGACTAATTATTTTGGCAGTGTCCGCATCATCCGACTTGGTTGACGGTTGGTTTGCAAGAAAGTTTAATCAAGGAACTCAACTTGGCGAAATTATCGACCCGTTTGCAGATAAGTTTATGCAATGCTCAGCCATTCTTTCACTCGTTATAATCGGCTTCGTACACTGGGCTTTTATACTTGTCCTTCTTTTGAAGGAAGCAACTATGATAGTTGGCGGTGCATTTATGGCAGGAGATAGCAAAAATATCAAAGCTAACTATATGGGTAAAGCGGCATCTTTCGTTATCGTTTGTGCTGTTATAATGAGCTACTTCCATCCCGTATTTAGAGACAAAGTATTCTATCTCGATTGGATACTCCTTGGCATCGGCGTAGTGCTTACTTACATTGCTTTCGTAAACTATCTAATGCAAGCAATCGGTATTATCAAAAATATCCTTGCTAAGAAGAAAGCCATTAAAGAAGGTACTTACGTTGAAGAAACCGCAGTAGCGGAAGTAGAAGAAATCGCTTTTGAAGAAAGCTCCGAAAATAATTAATAGAGGTAAATATGGATCTCCCCAAGAATTTTGAACCACAAAGTTTTGAAAATGAAATATATTCCGAATGGGAATCAAAAGGTTATTTCCGTCCGGAAGTAGACCACGACAAGACTCCGTTTTCTATCGTAATACCACCACCAAACATTACGGGACAACTTCATATGGGTCACGCCCTTAATAATACCATCCAAGATATTATTATTCGCCACAAGCGTATGCAAGGCTATTCTACGTTGTGGCTACCGGGTACCGACCACGCAAGTATTGCAACCGAAGTAAAAATCGTTGACAAGCTCCGTGAGGAAGGTTTGGATAAGGAAACTATCGGCAGAGAAGAATTTCTAAAGCGCGCATACGAATGGAAGGCTACTTATGGCGGTAAAATCGTAAAGCAACTTCGTAGACTCGGTTCATCTTGCGACTGGTCAAGAGAAGCATTTACGATGGATGAGCGTTGTTCAAAAGCCGTTAGAGAAGTATTTGTTAACCTTTACCGCAAGGGCCTTATTTATCAAGGAAGCCGTATTATAAACTGGTGTCCCCATTGCGAAACTGCTCTTTCCGATGCAGAGGTTGAATACGATGAAAAAGCAGGCTTCCTTTGGCATATCCGTTATCCTTATGCGGACGGCTCAGGATATTTGATTATAGCTACTACCCGTCCCGAAACTTTGCTTGGTGATACTGCCGTTGCAGTTAACCCCAAAGACCCAAGATATACCGATAAGATCGGCAAGATGCTCAAACTTCCTTTGACTGATAGGGAAATTCCAATAGTAGCTGACGACTACGTTGAACTTGACTTTGGTACCGGTTGCGTAAAGATTACCCCCGCCCACGATCCTAACGACTTTGAAGTTGGTCTAAGACATAATCTTGAAGTTATTAGGATTATGGACGATTCCGGCGTTATCAACGAAAACGGTTTTGCATACGTTGGACTCGATAGAGATGAAGCTCGCAAGAAAATCGTTGAAGATCTTGAAAAGCTTGGTCTTATGGAAAAAATCGAGCCATATACCCATAACGTAGGCGAATGTTATCGCTGTAAGGCTGTCGTTGAGCCCATCGTAAGCAAGCAATGGTTTGTTAAGATGGACGAGCTTGCACGCCCTGCAATCAAGGTGGTTAGAGATAACAAGATCAGCTTTATTCCCGAAAGATTTTCCAAGACCTACTTCAATTGGATGGAAAACATCAAGGATTGGTGTATCTCACGTCAACTATGGTGGGGACATAGAATTCCTGCTTGGTATTGCCCTGAGTGTGGTGAGGTTATCGTAGAAAAGGAAGATCCAACTTGCTGTCCAAAGTGTGGATGCAAGGAAATCCACCAAGACGAAGACGTTCTTGATACTTGGTTCAGCTCGGCTCTATGGCCTTTCTCAACCTTAGGTTATCCCGATAATACTGAGGATTTGAATTACTTCTATCCCACCAACGTATTGGTTACCGCTTACGATATTATCTTCTTCTGGGTAGCAAGGATGATTTTCTCAGGCTTAGAGCATATGGGACAAATCCCATTCCCCGAAGTCCTTATCCACGGTATAGTTAGAGATGCTAAGGGTAGGAAGATGTCCAAGTCGCTTGGCAATGGTATCGATCCACTCGAGCTAATCGATAAGTATGGCGCAGACGCACTTCGCTTCTCACTTACTACGGGCGTAGCACCTGGCAGCGATATTAGATTCTCCGAAGATAAGATCGAGCCTTCACGTAATTTCTTAAATAAATTATGGAATGCGTCACGTTTTGTTCTTATGAATAGTGAAGGCAAAGTTTTACCAAAAATCGGTAGCTTCAGATACACTCCGGCTGATAAGTGGATTTTGTACAAGCTTAACAAGGTGACGAGAGAAGTTAATAATTATCTCAAGAAATATGAACTTGGTATGGCTAACGCAGCATTGTACGATTTCATTTGGTCTGATTTCTGTGATTGGTATATCGAGCTAACAAAGCCTGCTCTTTACTCAGATAACGAAAAGGCTAAGTGTGAAACCCTTGCAGTCCTTACCTACGTACTAAAGCAAATCCTAAAGCTTATGCATCCCTTCACTCCTTTCATCACCGAACGTATTTGGAAGGAATGTGGCGAAGAATCCACCATTATGCTTGCCGAGTACCCTGCATACAGCAAGAAGCATAACTTCGTAGAAGACTTTAACAAGTTTGAATCTATCAAGGAAATTATTCGTTCCGTACGTAACCTACGTGCCGAAATGGACGTTCCCGTATCAAAGAAGCTCAATCTTTACGTTGTAACCAACGATCAAAGATACGTTGCTAAAAATGCATCGTACGTTATGAAACTCGCTAACGTTGAAGCGGTTAATTTCGTAGCATCTAAAGCCGACGTAACGGAAAAGAGTGTATCTATCGTTGCAAGCGAATCTGAAGTTTATATCCCACTTGGAGAGCTTGTTGACGTTGAAAAGGAAATGCAACGTCTTAGCAAGGAGCTCAAGGTTATGGAAGGGGAAATCAAGCGTAGCGAAGGTATGCTCAACAATCCCGGCTTCGTAGCAAAAGCTCCCAAGCAGCTCATTGAAAACGAAAAGGCTAAGTTGCAAGCTAATAGCGAAAAGAAAGCAAAACTTCTTGAACGCATTGAAGAACTCAAAAATATGTAATAAGCCTTAAATTGTTTTATAATTCGCCTCTCTTTATGCGGTAGTATGAAGAGAGGTTTTTTTATGGCAAAAATTTATCTTGTGGCATCAGGAAAGGGCGGTGTCGGCAAAACGACGATATGTGCTAATCTTGGTATAGCATATGCAAAAGACGGATATAACGTAATATTGGTAGACGGAGATATTGGGCTAAACAATTTAGACGTAACCTTAGGGGTAGAAGATAGGATACGTTACGATATAGTCGACGTTTTAGAAGGCAAGGCAAAGCTAAATCAAGCCCTTATTGCAATGGATGGTCTTAAGAATCTAAGGTTGCTTCCATCATCCAAAGTTAACGTGTCTGAAAGGATACGTACGCCTATGTTTAAAAAGGTAGTGGACGAGTTATCCGAGCAAGCTGACTATATATTTATAGATGCACCTGCCGGCATAGAATACGGATTTCATAGGTGCGCTACCGCATCTCAACAAGCAATAATAGTTACGACACCACATATTAGCGCAATCAAAGATGCAGACAAGGCGATAGCTACTCTTTCAACTTATTCCTTAAAGGGAATAGGAATAGTAGTAAATAGAGTAAGACAGGATTTAGTCGACAAGGGAGAAGTGCTTGATGCCGAAAGCATAGCCGATTTACTAAGATGTCCGTTATATGGGGTAATTCCAGAGAGTGATAGGATAGGTATATATTCGGTTGTTGAAGGGCGTGGGCGCGACAAAGCAAGGTTTGCGTACGACCAATTAAAAGATAATCTTATACGTGGAGTTATGATAAATAAAAGAGTAAAATCCAAGGGGATTTTAGGGAGATTGTTTGGATGAAAAAAGAAAAGCAAGGCAACGTTACTTACGAGCGTTTAAATAAGTCGATTGGTCAAGATATCCGACCATCCGAAGCTGTGGAAAAAATG
Source organism: Clostridia bacterium (assembly GCA_017461065.1). Classification (GTDB taxonomy): domain Bacteria; phylum Bacillota; class Clostridia; order Christensenellales; family DTU072; genus Stercoripulliclostridium_A. The sequence goes on from JAFTZC010000035.1 coordinate 36,041, forward strand.
CTAATAAATGATATAGAAAGAGTGCTAAAGAGCTATTTCATATACCAAACCGATGACTTTAAAAGCCTATTTATCGATAATGGAGTAAATCAAGAATTTACGTTTACTTTAAAATATAGTCGATTTAAGGACGTAAAAGTTCTTTAAGAGCAATGTGAATATTATTGTTTTGAGCAAGGTGTAATATTTCTTTTTCGTTAAGTTTTGCAATTGGTTCATAGTTATCGTTTACTATCTCAAACGTTAGCTCCGTGTTTGGCTTAATTTGTCTAACGAGTCTGATTAGCTTAAGATTATAATGAACTATTATGCTGCGTTTCTCTATAGGTACGTCCATTTTTTTATTAACTATGCAGTTGTCGCAAATATGCTTGTAAGTTTCGCTTTCACTGCCACCGATGCTTGAAATATAAATGGTTGCACATATTATTCCAAGTGATAAGTTGGGCTTAAAGAAGAAACTTGACAAAAACAGTATGCCTAAAACTCCGCTTATAACGATACCAATACTTTTTAATAATTTTACGATTTTTAGTTTATTTTTTGCAATTGCTATTATAATCCTTGCCCCGTCGAGCGGAAATATGGGGAGCAAGTTGAAAAATCCTAACCCAAGAGAAGCGTCAAAGATAATTTTCGTATAACTATACGTTGCCGGCATAATCCACCACAGTGCAAGCAATATTATACAAAGAATAAAGTTCATAAGTGGTCCTGCAAATGCGATTTTAATACCGGCATTTTCGCTAAAATCGCTTTCTCCCGAGAGCATTGCACCATAGGGCATTAAGTTTAAGGTGTCGAGATAATATCCTTCGTTGTATGCAGCACGGGCGTGTGCCCATTCGTGGATGGCTATCGAAAACAAGCCTGCAATAAGGAGTAAATACTCGTTTTGCAACACCATAATTATTGCGAACACCCAAAAAGTAGGGTGAATTTTTATTTTTAGCATATAAAAAGATATTCAAATTGCGCATTATTATGCACGTTACGTGCTTGCGTGAAATAAAATGTTATAAATGCATCTTGAATAAACTTAAGTTATATGATAAACTATACATAGTACTAATGAGGAGCAAGGGATGAGCAAAAAAGATATATTGATTGGTAAGCTCAAAACGCTTTTTGCTGACATAAAAGAACATTGGGCAACCCCACCAGAAGGCAAGTACGTTCCCTATAAAGAATACAAAGACATTTTTGTTGCGGTAGGCAGTAACTATACTGCATCTAAGTCGTTGGAATACATATTTTTTGGCGCCGGTTGCTACCTAATGATGTATCATTATAAGCTCCCATATCTAACGTATTCCATTATTGGTATCATTAATATGCCTCTCAACTACATTTGGTCGTTGATATGGTGGTACGTGTGTGATAACCTTGCAAATCTGCCCAAAAAGACGGAATATAAGCTGTTTGGTTTGTATATTTCGCTTATTGCCATAGGCTTAGGACTAATTATAGGCGACATATCTCAACTATTTGACCAGTCGGGTACGTTTATAACCTATATGAACGGATTAGAGGGAATAAACGCAAGCTCGGCTTTTAAGATTTTAGGCACACATATTTTATATTCAGGTTGGGTAGGCGCTCGTAATATTTTCTGGCGTAAGATACTTGTTCCTAAATTTGGTAGATATAAATATTCCTTATATTGTGACTATATTCCAAAATGTGTCGTAATCATTTTGATTGGTTGGCTACCTATTTACAATATTCCGGACGTAGTCACTCGCGTGTGGGTAACCAACTTAATGTTTGCCGTTTATAACGTATTTGGTTTTGGCAACTGTTTGGAAACGTGCACCCAAAACATCAGCCCAAACTTGGAAGAAAGAATAAAAGTAAGAAGCTATCCAATAAAGTTTTCACACGTTTTCCACTCGATTATGGCGTTTATTATTCCAATTATCATCGGTGCCTTGAGATACGAGTGGGCAGATATCAACGTATTTAGATTTGTTATACCGGCTCTATTTATAACGTCAGCAACTCTTACGATGATTTTTGCAAGTAGGGTAACCGAGCGTATTCCACAACCACCGATAGAGAAAAAAGTTCACATCAAGTTCTGGGATGGCATTTTCGGCGTACTTGCCAATAAATATAAATGGATAAATACTATCGTTGGTTTAATAGACGCACTTGGCAACGGTATGCTTGCTTTTACGACCGTACTATATCTCTATACCTTTAGGTTGAGTGGCTTGAGCTATGCTTTGATCGTTGCGCTTGTATCGTTCGCCGGCACTCCACCGGACCTTTTAACACCTTTCTTTATGAAACGATTTACCTATAAGCAAATGATGATTTTCTATCAATTATCAAGGGCAATCGGTAACGTAGTTATCATTTGTGCCATCGTTTTCTTGGGCGAACATTTGATACTAAGTGGAACTATATGTATAATCGCGCTGTTCTTAATGGAGATGACCAAGACCGTTCCAACTTCGTTTGGTCACGATATGAACGTTAGAATAAACGACTATCAAATGTATTTGTCCGGCGAGCGGTTGGAAAGCTTTTCGGGTATATTCGGTTGGTTTACCGGCCCAATAACGTCATTCGTTAGTTTGATTATTCCGCTAATGCTATTGCAATTTGGTTTTAATAGCAACTGGGACGTATTGTTCATCGACGATTCCCGTGTTAAAATCATTGTAATACCACTTGCAATAGACCTTGTAGGTTTCTTATTGATGACTATCCCATATTTCTTCTGGGATTACGATAGCAAAAAGCAAAACGCGGTTATGGAAGTCCTTAAGAAAAGGGCGGAAGTCACCGCACGTCAGTCGGAAGAGGCAGGCGAAAAAGTACATAGCACCTTTATTGGATAGGAGATGGATATGGAAGAGAACAAAGATAATGTTATGAATACGCAAAACACTTCCGAAGTACCATCTTCCGAAGAAGTGGCTGCAACTGTAGTAGACGTGACTGACGTTTTAAAAGAAGACGTAATTCAAATCAAGGACGAAGAAGTATGGACCTATCAAGTGCCCGGACTCGCGGCACCGCGCATAGGTAAACCTATCAAATATAAACTGCTAAAACAAATTGTTTTAGTGGCAATAATCGTCATAGCGGTTATGCTTGCAATCTATTTTAGCATTGCAGCCGTTCAAAAGGACACGTTTGAGTTTGCTACGTTGGAGCAAGGCGTCGAGCTAACCAAGTTTAACAACACCGGATATATCAAAGAACTATACGTAGATTATAGCACCGAAATAAAATACACGGCAGGGGATAGTAATCCCGAAACAAACTTCTATTTCGTCAAGGATGAGAGCAAACCCGTCGTTTCGATTAGAGAGTATGCTTTTAATTGTGATGAAAAATTAGAAGTTGTGTACGTAGGAGCTAACGTAAAGTCTATTGACGGCAAATCATTTTATACTTGTAACGCTTTAGAGCGTATTGAAGTAGATGAAGCTAACGAATACTATTGTGACGTAAACGGAGTGCTTTATAACAAAGATATGACTGAGCTTATTTGTTACCCGATTAAGCATTCTAAATACGTAGCTTTACAAAAGGGTTATGGCGAAGATATTTCTGAAGACTCAGCAAATTACCAAAGCTACGTCCAAGACGTACTGACGTATAAAATTCCACTTAGTGTAACTAAAATAGGTATGTTGTCGTTCAACTATACTGATATTAAATACGTTTATATTTCTGAGTCGGTCAAAACTATCGATAGTATGGCTTTCTTCCGCGGAGAATCTTTAGAAGAAATTATTTCTTATAAGGCTGATGGGGGCGAATATAAGTCACTCCCTAATGGTGTCGAATACCTTGGTTCAGATGCTTTCAGCTATTGCCAATCTCTTGATTATATGTTTATTCCAAAGAGCGTAACTTATATAGGACATCACGCGTTTTGGGATACTGTTTATAAAGAAGATGGTGCGCTAAAAGGCGTAACTGCGATGTATATCGAGCGTGAAGAAAAGGACTTTAAAAAGAACGTTAAGGCGGGCGATCAATGGCGTCCTAAGTATGATTTCTTGCTATTCAAAAAGAACGTAGACACACACTATGGTGCGCAAAGACAGGCATAAAAATAGGTCTTGCGTTATTTAGTGTTTTAATATATAATAAATAAGTTAAACAAAATTTCGGAGGAAGATATCAATGAAAGAAAGCAAATTGTACATCAAGTACAAAGTAGCTGGTGTCGTTTATGAAGAAGACCTTTATCAAACTAAGCACTATACGATAGAGGAAACTTGTACGGCTAATAGCGTTAAATTGGTCCTTATTCCAAAGGAAGAATTAGAGCTTATCTCAGCCGAACTTAATTATTTACATCCAACGAGAAATGGCGAAAGGTTTTATATCAACGGATATCAAGCTTGGACCACTTCTAAGGAAGTTACCATTGACGACAAACAAAAGGGTATGACCCCGCTAACCAAGTATACGAAGAAGGGCTTTGAGCTTGCCGCTCTTTCAGGTGACTCTAACTTTGTTAAGTACTCCAAGAATGCAGGCGTATTCCATAGCTTTACTTATACCTATTATCGCGTAGAAAACGAAGTTGAACTTTACGGATCGTTGAACGAACGCACAGGCTTTACTGTCTTCTATGCAGATATGAATGCCGGCACTTTCAAAATTTCAAAGGACGTCGAAGGTGTTATTGTTAGCGAGCCATACGAACTTCTTAACGTAAACAAATACGTTGGCGAATACGATAGTGTATTTGACGCATACTTTGCAGACCTAAAGTGTCCTAAGCCACGTATTGATCATATGGCAGGTTATACAAGCTGGTATAACTATTTCCAAAAGATAGATGAGAAGATTATTTTACGCGACCTTGAAGGTATCCGTAGAGTAAAAGACTCGGTAAGCATTTTCCAAATCGACGATGGATACGAGCCATACGTAGGTGATTGGCTTGATCCCTCTCCCAAGTTCCCAAATGGTATGAAGTATATTGCTGACAAGATTCACGATGAAGGTTATCTTGCAGGCATTTGGATTGCTCCGTTTAGTGCTCAACACAACTCACGTCTAACCAAAGAACATCCCGAATGGTTGTTAAAGCATCCCAACGGCAAACTTCAAACGGGCGTGTTTGCTTGGGGCGGCGCATATACTCTTGATATTTATAACGAAGAAGCTTGTGCATATATGCGTAACTTCTTTGACGTTATCCTAAACGAGTGGGGATTTGATATGGTTAAGCTTGACTTCTTGTATAGCCAATGCATATACCCAAGAAACGGCAAATCCCGTGGTCAAATTATGGCAGAAGCTATGGACTTCCTACGCGAATGTGTAGGCGATAAGCTATTACTCGGTTGTGGCGTACCACTTGGCTCTTGCTTCGGCGTAGTAGACGCTTGCCGTATCAGTTGTGACGTTGACCTTAAGTATAAGGGTAAGTTCTACAATAGACTTGGCATTAACCCCGAACTTCCATCAGCACAAAACGCTATGACAAATAGTATCTTCCGTCGTCATTTGGATGGTAGGGCATTCTGTAACGACCCCGACGTATTCTTCCTACGTGACTTCAATCTTACATTCACTATGCAACAAAAGAAGTTGCTTGCAAAGGTAAACAACCTATTTGGTAACGTACTATTCGTAAGCGATGACGTAGGCAAGTATGGCGATGAAGAAATTGAAATAATCAAAAAGGCCTTTGCTAAGTCACAAGCAATGATTATCTCCGCAGAGTATACCGATAAAGACTACGTAACCATCAAGTACCTTGAAAACGGTGAACGCAAGACTTTACAGTTCGATATGCTAACAGGCGAAACAAGCTCGGAGCTAATCTAAAAGAGCAAACAACTCATAACTAAGAGAGCCAAACGGCTCTCTTTTTTATTGTCCTAACGCACGTAGCGTGCTAAGCAAGTTTTCGTTTAGTAGCTCCTGATTTTTTATTATGATGTGACTTGGATGCTCTCGCATTGCCGTCAGCAATATGTTAGTATCATAATCGCTTGTTAGCGGAATAGGGGATAATATTTTTCCACCTACACAAAGTTTTATTGGTTGTGAGTCGGTTATTGTAACCTTAGGGCATACCGAAGACGAAGATACGAAATATGATATTATCTCGTATAGCTCTTCAGTTGAGGATAGGTTACTCGTTAGATTTTTGGATAATTCAAGTAGATTTTGCCAGCTTGCCTTAAGAGCGTCGAGCCTGAATTCAAAAAGGCTAAGAGGTGCTATGGACTTAAGATTTTTTGCTACTTTTTTAACTTCACTAATCTCCTTTTCTTTATCCACGCTGAGCAGCGCTCCAATAAATGCAAAAAAATCAAAACTATTGAATTTACTATCCTGTATAAAACTATTTAGAACTCTAAACTTATAAAAAGTAGTAATAATGTCGGCAATTATGTCAAGCAGTTTATCGTGATATATCGGGTCGATTTTTATTATCAATTTATCGTATTGTTTATAGTTGAAATCTTGTGCTTCGCAGTCGTCTAAATCTACTATGCAATCATACAAAAATTTTTTCTCGGGTGTATTGTTAGGAATTATTATTTCGTAGCTATCCATACCCTTAATTATATGTAAAACGCATTTAATAATGCACCGACACTTTTACAATTGTTGTTAGGCTGGTGCAATTTCGTTACACCTTTTTATTATATAAAATTTTAAAATCCAAAATATTGACTAAGTTCCTTAGTTATGGTACTATATATTGTGTATTTTCGTGTATTGTTGCAAGCGTTGCATAAGATGGCCACGGAAAATCTTAACGAGTATCGTGTCCTATTGATAGAACACGCTAACTGATACTTTTAATTAGCAGTTTAGTGCGGAGGAAATAATGGCAAGTACTAAATCAGAAAGCACAACTAAAAAAGTTATGCCGAAAAAATATGATGCTTCCGATATAGTCGTATTGGAAGGTCTTGAAGCGGTGCGTCTTCGTCCCGGTATGTATATAGGCACTACCGGTGTTAACGGACTTCACCATCTATTATGGGAAATAGTCGACAACTCAGTTGACGAAGCGTTGAATGGATATGCTGACACTATTCAAGTCGTTCTAAATAAAGACGGCTCTATCTCTGTTGAAGATAATGGTAGAGGTATGCCCGTCGATAAACATCCAAAGTATAAAAAGAGTGGTGTAGAGCTCATTTTTACACAACTTCACGCAGGTGGTAAGTTCGATAACAAAGAGTACGAGTTTTCAGGCGGTTTGCACGGCGTAGGTGCTGCTGTTGTTAACGCATTGTCTGATTGGTTGGAAGTTGAAGTTTGTCGTGACAAGAAGATCTATTTCCAACGTTACCAAAAGATAGTTTCTCCACGCAAGGTTCAAAGCGGTATTCCTCAAGGTGATCTTGAGTGTATTGGTACTACCAAGAAGCGTGGCACAAAGACCACGTTTAAGCCCGATGCTACCGTATTTGAAACCGTTGAATTTAACCACGATACCATTGCTAAGCGTCTAAAAGAACTTGCATATCTCACAAAAGGCGTTACCTTTACCTTTACGGATATGCAACGCGTTGACGAAAACGGCGAACCATCGTTTGATAGATTTTTCTTTAAAGGCGGTATCGTTGACTTTGTAAAGAGTGTAAACGAACACAACAATAAGCGTTCCGAAAAGGTCATTTACGTAGAAGCCAAGGATTCGGAGAAGAAGTTCCAAGTCCAAGTTGCTATCCAATATACCGATAAGCCCGACGACGAAATCATTTCATACGTAAATAATATTCCCACTCACGAAGGTGGCACACACGAAACGGGCTTTAAGCTTGCTTTTACAAAGGCTCTTAACGAGTTCGTTAAGAAGAATAATTTGCTAAAAGCCAAAGATACACCACCCTCAGGCGACGACTACCGTGACGGTATGACTGCCGTAATTAGTGTAAGAATGCAAAATATGCAGTTTGAGGGACAAACAAAAACCAAGCTTGGTAATCCCGAAGTTAAGGGTTGGGTGGATAGCCTTGTTTACGAGCAACTAAACTTGTTCTTTGCAGAAAAGAAGAACAAAGATCTTGGTACTATGATATTCAAGATAGGCGTAAACACTTCTAAGATGCGTAGCGAAGAAAAGAAGTTCAAGGAAGCTATTCGCTCCAAGAACTCTATGTCCGGACAAATTCTTGCCGGAAAGCTTTCATCTTGTTCGGGCAGAGATTATAGTCGTAATGAGCTCTTTATTGTAGAGGGTGATTCGGCAGGCGGTTCGGCAAAGCAAGGTCGTGATCCCAAGTTCCAAGCCGTTCTTCCGCTTAGAGGTAAACCTCTTAACACTATGAAGAGCCATAGGACGGCGATTTTACAAAACGAAGAAATTCAAACGATTATCTATGCGCTTGGTACGGACTTTGACAAGAGTTTTGATATCAAAAATCTAAAATACGACAAGATTATCATTCTCGCTGATGCCGACCACGATGGTGAACATATCAGATGTTTGCTTTTGACTTTCTTCTACCAACATATGCGTCCTTTGATTGAAGAAGGCCACGTATATCTCGGTATGCCACCGCTTTATAAGGTTGAGCAAAAGAAAACGGGATTTAAGAAGTACGCCTACAATGATAACGAGCTTGAGAAGATACTTGCAGAGGTCAAGGGTGCATATCACCTACAACGCTACAAAGGTCTTGGCGAGATGAACTACGATCAGTTACGTGATACCACGCTAAAACCCGGTAGCAGAACGCTCACGAGAGTAACCATAGAAGATTTCGAGTCTGCAAGCAAAATGGTCTCTCTATGGATGGGTGACGATGCAGATGCAAGACAAACCTATATTAACGCAAATGCAAACTTCAACAAGGTTGACACCTTTAAGACCAAATTTGGAGGCTAAAAATGGCAAGAGCAAAAGGAACACAACTAACGTTAAATTTGGAAAATAACGTTCTTGAAAGGTCTATAGAGGCTGTTATGCCCGAGTCTATGATGATTTATTCTGAGCATATTATCTTGGATAGATCGTTGCCTCGTGTTGAAGACGGATTGAAGCCTGTTCAACGTAGAATTTTATACACTATGCACAATCTCAAGATGGGACCGCAAAGCGAGTACAAAAAGAGTGCTCGTATCGTTGGTGATTGTATGGGTAAATATCACCCCCATGGTGATAGTTCCATTTATGGTGCAATGGTAAGAATGGCCCAAGATTTTAGTATGCGTATGCCACTCGTTGACGGACAAGGTAACTTTGGTACGGCAATGGGTGATGGTCCTGCAGCTATGCGTTATACCGAAGCAAGGCTTGAAGCTCTGACTATGGAGTTGCTGCGTGATATAGATAAAAATACGGTAACTTGGTCTAAGAACTTTGACGATACGTTGGAAGAACCGGATATTTTACCCGGCAGATTTCCCAATTTGTTGGTCAATGGTGCAACGGGTATTGCTATTGGTTTTTCGATGAATATCCCACCGCATAACTTGACTGAAGTTATTGATGGATGTGTTGGCCTAATTGATAATCCAAAGATGAAGCTTGACGAGCTTTTAACCATTATCAAAGGACCGGACTTTCCCGCAGGTGGTTTCTTGGTAGGCGGACAAGATTTATATAACATATACGAAACCGGCCAAGGTAAAATAGTGCTTCGCGGTAGGGCGGAAATCGAAAACGAAGGCTCTGCGCAAAACATTGTTATAACCGAAGTTCCGTGGGGAATAAATCCTAAGGATAAGATTATTAAGCGCGTATACGAATTGCGTGAAAAGAAGAAAGAACTATTCGGCAACGTAGTAGACGTATTCGATGAGTCAGACGGTACGGGCCTTCGCATTGTAATCAAACTCAAAAAGGGTGAAGATGCAGTTAAGGTATTGGATGCACTATACAAGAACACCGACCTACAATGCAATTTCCCTGTAAATATGGTAGCTATTGCAGACGGCAAGCCACGTCAGCTCGGCTTGATAGCAATGCTTAAGTACTACCTTAACTACCAAAAGAGCGTTATTTACAAGCGTAGCAAATTCGATTTGAACGTAGCTGAAAAGCGTGCGGAAGTTTTAGAAGGCTATCGCATTATAATGCCCAATATTGACGAAGTTATTGCAATTATCAGAGGTGCTGCAACGAGAGCGGAAGCCAAAACGAAACTTCGTGAAAGATTTACTCTATCAGAAGCTCAAGCCGAAGCAATTTTGAGCTTGCAACTTGGTAACATCAACAAGCTTGACGTCCATAAGTTTGAAAACGAGCTCAACGAACTTAATAAACAAATTGCCGAGCTTAACAAAATACTTTCAAGTGACCGCGAACAATTCAAGGTTGTCAAAAAGGAACTTCAAGAAATTCGTGATAAATATAAGTGTAAGCGCCTAACCACTATTATAAATAGTGTCGAAGACCTTGATATCAAGCCACAGGTGTTTGACCCGACCAAGAGGACCAACAAGCGTTGTATCGTAACCGTAAGTGAAGATGGCAACGTAAAAGTTCTTTCTACGAGAAACTTTATTTCGGCAAACCGTGACGTCGAGTCAAGTGGTATCGACGGCATTACGAGAGACGTGCACGAAGTTAAGCCCGACCATACCGTGCTTGTATTCAGCTCGCAAGGTAATTGCTACAAGCTCAACGTTAACAGCGTAGGGGAAAAGCAATGGAAGGATAAGGGTGATACTCTTAATACTTTATATCCCACCTTTGCTTCTAAGGACGAAAAGGCAGTTGCGGTATTATCTGCAAACCCTGATAATCTTGATAACGAGCAAGTTTATATCTATACCAAAAACGGTATGGTAAAAAAGACCTTATTCCGTCAATATTTCGTAGCAAAAGAAGGATACCAAGTAATGTCGCTTAAGGAAGACGACGAAGTAATAGGTGTAGAAATCGTAAAGGAAAACTCTACTATAATCTTCGTAACTTCAGATGGACAATGCGTTAACTCAGAAGTTGACGATTATCCATTGCATGGAAGAATTGCAGGCGGTGTTATCGGTGTAAATCTTAATACCGACGCTTACGTAGTATTTGCAGGACAGGCTGAAGTCGAGCTTGGTATTAATGCTGATGGTAATGAAGCATATATGCCGCTTGGCGAAATCGTTGTCGTCACCGATAAGGGTACGGGCAAAAAGGTAATTGCATCTGAGTTTAGTCCTATGAAACGCGCTCGAAAGGGACTAAGAATAATCGATATTTATGGCGAGCCTTATAAGGTAGCGTTTGCGTCACTCGTACTTGCACCTTATAAACTTGCATTTATAGATGAAGAAAATAATCTCCACGAAGTTGATACTGAAGAAATTCGTATTGAGCGCAAGGATACCAAGGGTAAACCTATACTCCGCGGTATCAAGGTTAAAAAAGTAGCAAAGCACGTGGAGGAAATGGAGTAAGATATGGCAAAACCAATAGTTGCAATAGTTGGAAGACCTAACGTAGGTAAGTCAACTTTCTTTAACAAAATGGCAGGACGCAGGGTATCTATCGTAAACGATATGCCCGGCGTTACACGTGACCGAATTTACGTTGACGTAGAGTGGTGTGGATACAACTTCACTATGGTCGATACGGGTGGTATAGAACTCAAGAGTGAAGACCAAATGTGGCGCCACATTCGTCGTCAAGCAGAGCTTGCAGTGGATATTGCAGACGTTATACTTTTCTTTGTTGACGGCAAAAGCGGCATTATGGCGGACGACTACGACGTAGCCCATATGCTAAGATGTACCAACAAACCCGTTGTCTTAGCGGTCAACAAGGTCGACGGCAAGGACGATAGCGTAATTCACGATTTTTGGGCGCTAAATCTTGGAGAGCCAATGGCGATTTCAGCCGAGCAAAGTTTAGGACTTGGCGATTTGTTGGATGCAGTATGTGCTAATTTCGAAAAGAATGATGCTGACGCTGAAGAAGAAACTCTTAAGATTGCTATAGTTGGTAAACCCAATAGTGGTAAATCATCTCTTACCAATAGACTTTTAGGATACGAGCGTGTTATAGTATCAAATATCGCAGGCACTACGCGTGATGCTATTGATACGCCTTTTGAATATGAAGGCAGAAAGTGCACTATCATCGATACTGCAGGTATCCGCAAGAAGAGCAAGGTTGAAGAAGATGTCGAGTACTACTCGGTTATAAGGTCAATCAGCGCTATCCGTCGCGCCGATATCGTTTTGGTAGTAGTCGATAGTATGGAGATGCTTTCGGAGCAAGATATCCGTATTTGCGGGCTCGTACACGATGCCGGTAAGCCAAGCGTACTCGTTATGAACAAGTGGGACCTTATCGAAAAGGACACTTATACCGTCAACAGATTTATGGAAAACCTTAAGAGTGACCTTAAGTTTATGACCTACCTAAAGACGGTATTTATTTCCGCATTAACGGGTAAGCGCGTTAATACTGTGCTCGATACGGCGTTCCAAGCCTATGAGAACGCTTCACGACGCATTCCAACCGGGGTGCTCAACGACGTAATAGGCGATGCAATTGCCGTCAACGAGCCACCTACCCATAACGGCAAGAGACTTAAGATTTTCTATTCGTCCGAGCCGTCTACCAACCCACCGACTTTCGTAATATTCGTCAACGACGGCAAGTTGATGCACTTCTCATATAGAAGATATATTGAAAACTCACTTAGAAAAGCCTTTGATTTTAGTGGAACTCCAATTAAAATAGTTGTACGCTCAAGGGATGAAGACAAGCAGTAAAAAGGAGCGATATGTACAAAAATTTAACGATTGAAGAACAAAAGAACCTGTTAGTAGCAGAACAAAAGAGATATCTTGATTACAAGGCAATGAATCTTAGCCTTGATATGTCAAGAGGTAAGCCTTGCAAAGAGCAACTCGATATCAGTATGGATATGTTTGATAAAATCACGTCGACGACGGATTTTAAACGTAAGATAGATTATCGTAACTACGGCATTGCAGATGGTATCCCTGAGCTTAAAAAATTGTTTGGCGATTTAATCGGCGACGTTTCAAGTGACGAAATTATAGTTGCATATAATGCAAGCTTAAATCTTATGTACGATAGCATTCAACGTGCTATGCAATTCGGCGTGCTTGGTGGCGAGCCTTGGAACAAGCAAGGCAAATTGAAATGGCTATGCCCCGTTCCCGGATACGATAGACATTTTGCTATTACCGAGCTATTTGGCTTTGAAATGATACATATTCCAATGGACGAAAATGGCCCTGATATGGATTTGGTTGAGGAACTTGTAAAAGATCCTACCGTTAAGGGTATATGGTGTGTGCCTAAGTACTCTAATCCAATGGGTATAATTTATTCGGACGAAGTCGTAAGACGTTTTGCAAACCTTAAGCCTAAAGCAAAGGATTTCCGCATTATGTGGGATAACGCATATATGGTACACGCTTTGTATGGTCAAGACGATATGCTTGATATTTACCAAGAAGCTAAAAAGGTCGGCAACGAAGATATCGTTTATATGTTTGGTTCTACTTCAAAGATTTCATTTGCCGGTGCCGGTGTTGCGTTTATGGCAGGCTCAAAGGCAAATATGGATAGTCAGCGCAAATATATGGGAATACAGACAATTGGCCCCGATAAAGTATCTCAACTTATGCATAGCTTATATTTCAGCTCTGTTGAAGATATTTATGCTCATATGGAAAAACACGCTGCAATTCTCCGTCCAAAGTTCGAAGAAGTGCTTAACATTATGGATGAAGAGCTCGCTGAAACGGGTATTGCAAAGTGGAACAAGCCAAGAGGCGGCTATTTCATTTCTTGTTTTTTAGAAGAGGGTACTGCTAAGCGTACCGTACAACTTGCAAAGGAAGCAGGTGTAGTGTTCACGGGCGCAGGCGCAACCTATCCTTGCAAGCAAGACCCCAAGGACAGCAACCTTCGTATAGCACCAACCCTTCCTCCAATGGAAGAGCTAAAGACGGCAATGCACATCTTCTGCTGCTGTGCTAAGATTGCTTACCTTGAAAAATGTACTAAGCAATAGCGTGCTTATGAAAAATAAAAGGACTCTTCCGAGTCCTTTTATTTATGTTTTGAGTATGGCTTACGTTCATCTGTACGTCCTAATAAATAATCAACACTTGTTTTATAAAAATCAGCAAGCTTAATTAATATCTCGGATGGGATATCATTTTCACCAGTTTCATATTTTGAATATCCTGTTTGAGACATGCCTAAATATTTAGCAACTTTTGTTTGATTTAAATCAGCATCTTCTCTTAGGTCGCGTATGCGTTTATACATTGTTATCCTTATAATACTAATATTTGTATATTTAGTATAACTTAATCTATTTTAGGGTATTGACTTCTAACCTGAAACAGGTTAAAATAAAAAAAATAGGAGGATTATGCAAAATGACAAAAATTTGTAATAAATGTGGCGCTATGGTTGGAGAAGAATCTAAATTTTGTTCAAGCTGTGGAAATCTTTTGGTTATATCTGATGATAATGATAAAAAATCAAGCAGTGGCATTGAGAATGAAAATTCTTCAACTCAATTAGGAAAAACCGAAGATAACCTTGAAATGAATCAGGAGAAAATGGATGAAAACTCATTTTTCGATTTTAATTCTTCAATTAATAGAAGGAAGATTAGAAGTAAGAAAGAAAAAAAGAATTTCAGTCCAAAGCAAAAGTGGCAGTTTGCTTTAATTAGGACGTTTGTTATTATCTTGATTAGCGTAGTGCTATTTGGTATGGCTTTTGTTTCTATTATGGATCTCTCATACAATCAAGATGCTATAGATATGGATAAATATGAAGGAATGTTTATTGAATGTTCTTCTATTGATGCAATCACTTTTATGTTTGATTCTGTTAAGAGCATAGAAGATGAAGATATTGAGGATTCTGTTGTGTATAACGAATTTGAGAAAGCACTAGAAGAAAGTAAAGAAATTGAGTTTGAAGAATGGGATGACTTAACGGCAAAAGAAAAGAGTATATGTATAAAAGCTTATAAATTATCCTTTAGAACGATGCTCCAATCAGAAAGATATGTCGCTTCTCCTACATTAATTGCAACAGGAATTATTGCTATTCTTTATTTGGTTGCTTGTGTATTAACAATGATATTTGCAGTCTTGCATATACTATCTTTGTTTAGAGTGATACCATATAAGCCCAATACTATGTGGAGAGCAACTTTAATTTGTTTATTTGCTATTCCATTTATAATTGTTGCAATATATTTTGGGCTGTCCAACAGTATTTCTATTTTCACCAATTTATATAATATGAATGTAGGTGGTGGATTCATTACTACGATTGTTTTGGTTGGATTAACGTTCTTGGGCATAGTTCTTACTGCACAATGGATTGATCGAAAAGAAAAAATTGGTTTTATTTCTAAATCAATTTCCATGGTTTTAAGTATTTTAGTAATGAGTATAATGTTTGCACCAATATTATCCACAGAATTAAATTTGGTGTTTAATGGTAAGGAAGAAAAATCAAAAGTAAATATAGAATTCTATCAAGACTATTTTACATCATTCACAATGAGTGAAGATGATGCAAAAGACTTGTATAGTAGAGTAAATAAAATGTTTAATGAGTACTCAGCAAAAGAAGATTATGCAGATGCTAAAATTTATTCTTTTTCTCAATTTAGCAAAAAAGCCATTGAAGAAGGAACTGGTCAATCTCTTGTGAAATCAACTTTATTTGAAATTTCTATTCGAAAAGGGATTTTAGAGTATCGTGGTTTCTTTGAGTGCATTCCACTTGCATATATAATAAGCATACTTTTATTGGCGTTCATTAGTTCTTTTGATATGTTATATTTGTGTACGGGATATCAAAACAATTGGATATACTTAACGTTGAAATCGATATGTTTGTTTATGGTTATATTTGGAAGCGGATTTATCATAACTTATGGAGAGTTAGCAAAATGGTATATTGAAAGTTATTTTAAATCAGGACTTGAGATTGCTTCCATAGGGATAGGTTCGATTTTTGTATTGGTATTCCAAACTATTAATATGTTTTTTGGAGATAAAAAAATGAAAGTAACAAAAATACATAAAAAAAGAAAAAATATATTAAGAAACATTATTCCTGAAGAACTCTTTGAATAAATTTAATAAAAAAGTAGCGTTGAATTTATCATCAACGCTATTTTTGTATAAAGAAAACCACGCGATAGTCGCGTGGTTCAGTAGAGGTTAACCGATGAGAAAAATCCTCCAAACGTGATACAATAGTTTAGACCTGCCAGTCGAAACCAAAACACATTTGGAGGATATATCTATGAAGAAGAACAGCATAGACAATAGTAGTTTAGCACACACAAAATGGAATTGCAAATATCACATAGTTTTTGCGCCTAAATATAGGCGAAAAG